>LJIE01000006.1 GCA_001281695.1 bacterium 336/3
AGACCGCCCTCCCTTTTAGATAGTTAAATTTCCTTAATCAAGCTTATAAAAACTCTTTTTAACATCAAAAAAGACATTTTATCAGTCAAAAAAACAGAAATTATCCGTCAAAACTTTGGCTTAGACCGCCCTCCCTTTTAGATAGTTAAATTTCCTTAATCAAGCTTATAAAAACTCTTTTAACGCTATAAAAACTACCTTTTATAAGTCTATGAGCATCCAAAAAAAACATATTATCAGCGAAAAAACAGAAATTATCCGTCAGACTTTTGATTTAGAAAAACTCCCTTTTAGGATGTAAGTTTATGATTATGAGATATTTATTATTTTAGTTTGACTTATAAAAACTCTTTTTACAGGTATATCTATGTCCTAAAAAAGACAGCGTATCAGTCAAAAAACAGAAAATATCCATTTAATATTAATAATTTATTAGTATTGAATAAATTATTAACTAATAATAAAATATTAAAAATTAATAAAACTAATACTTTGAATAATTAAAATAACTTATTAAATTTGAATAAAATTAATAAAGCTAATAAATTATTATGAAAGTAATTGCAGTAACCAATAATAAAGGTGGTGTAGGAAAGACAACCAGTTGTTTAAATATAGCAGGAGGGCTTGCTAAACTTGGTAAGAAAGTTCTTACGATAGATATGGATGCTCAAGCTAATCTTACTATTAGTTATGGTATCAGTGAAAAAACACAAAATCATATAGGCAGGGTTTTATTGAAAGAATTATCTTTTGATGAAGCAGTACATAAAGTGGGTAAAGTAGATGTTTTGCCATCTTCTCACAGTATGATAGCCTTAGAAAAGAAATTAGTAGAAGAAACTCTCAGTGAACTTTTCTTAAAAAGAGCATTAAACACTGTCAAAGATAAATATGATTATGTAATTATAGATTGTGGACCCAATTTAGGAAAACTTACAGCTAATGCTCTTTGTGCTGCCACAGATTTTATTGTACCTATTCATACAGAATTTTTTTCCTTCAAAGGAATACAAACCCTCTTTTCTTTTGCCCAAAATGTAAAAGATATGATTAACCCAGATATTAAGTTAATGGGAATATTGCTGACTAAATATAACGAAAATACACGAACAGCAGTACACAAACAAGTTGCTTCCAATATTAAAAATAGTGGTAACAAAGTATTTGAATCTTATATAAGACAAAATATAGCACTCTCTGAATCGCCTATGGCTGCAAAAGACATTTTTGATTATGCACCAGATTCTAATGGTGCAGATGATTATTTGGAATTATGTAAAGAAATTATCAACTCATAAAATACAAATGTTTATGAAAAACAAAAAAGAAATCCCTGATTTATATACTTTACCAACATTTGGAGAAGGTACATTCAAAACAGAAACTAAAAGTTTTGAAAATAAAGGTGATACTTCCAAAAATAAGAAAAAGAATAGTACATACTATTTAAGCATGGATATTATAGAACAAATAGATAGAATGGCTTATTGGGATAGAATGAATAAAGGCGAAGCCATTGAAAAAATACTTAAAGAATACTTTGAAAAAAAATCTTACGAACCTATTCCATAAACTATGAAAAATGACTCTTCTCAAGTTCCATCAGTTCGTCTTGATAAAAATATTGCTCATAATGCTTATGATTTCAAGATATATGAAAAAGACGAGAATTTACTTAAAAGTATAGTTCTTTATATTTGTTACAGTTATCAAAACCATATTCTGGAGTATGGAACGATAGACCCCTATGATTTTTGTAAGGTTATGAATTACAAAAGTAGGGCTTATTTATTCAGAAATCACTCCAATCCAGCACAACTTCAAGGAATGTCAGAAGAGCAGGTAGAACAGCTTAAAAACTCTGGAGAATATATCTGGGATAGTGAGTTGGAGAACGTTTTATATAGGCTAAGTACAGAGCCTTTAAAACTATCCTATTCTGGTAAAACCTTTGAAGGCAAAATAGTACATGGTATAGATTCTATACTTATTTTAGAAAGTATTCAAGTTGTTTTAGATGCAAAAAATAAAAAGAGATATTATAAGTTTAAAGCGTCTAATAAATTTTTAAATAATCTATCTCGTTATTTCACCAATATCAATTTGGAAGCCTTCAATAATTTACGAAAGTCGGGCTTACAAAACTTATATTTATTTTTAACCAATTTGAAAGATAATATTCTTTATAAGAATGAAGACAGAGCAACTGTAAACTTCGATTTGTTGTGCAATTTGGCTGAAATTAAGAACCAAGAAAACAAGCAGAAAAAGAAGTATTTGATAAAAGCTTTGGAAAAAGTAAACCAAGAAACTAAAATTAATATTGAATTATCTTGGAATCAAAATGGGAGATATTTTTATCAGCCAGTTTTCAAATTTCAAATGAATGAACAAAAAACTAAACTACAAAGAGCAGTTGAAATGACAGAAGCATTTGATACAGCTCTCTTAAAAGTATTGGTGAAACTCTATAATGAACTTCATCCAGATTTACTACAATTTACTACTTTTAAAGACTGGTTTAATGACAGTAAAAAGAACAGATATGAAAAGGCGTGGGCGTATGTGAAAGTTCAATATGAAATTTTTGGTAGAACAGTAGAAGCGGATTCATTGGAGGTACAGAAATTTTTGGATACTCGCCAATATGAAATTCCTGATATAGAAAAATAAGGTGTTACTAACTCACCACCCTAAATTTAAAAACATCATAAATAATTAAAAAACAAATACTTACATCTAACAATAAGGTGTTACTAACTTACCACCCTAATTTATAAAATATCATAAATAATTAATTATTAACTACTTATATTAAAAAATCAAGGTGTTACTAACTCACCACCCTAATTATATAAATTGCTTTAAATAGCTTAAAACAGTTTTTTAGCTGATATTTTTCACAGATTGAAAGAAAGAGCCTTAAATTAGAAACTTAAAAAATCAAGGTGTTACTAACTCACCACCATGATTTTAGAAATAACATAAATACTTGAAAACTAAAAATTTATATTTAAAACAAAGGTGTTACTAACTCACCACCTTACCTGTTACTAACTTACCACCATGTTACTAACTCACCACCTTAAATTTTAAAAAAATATCATAAATTGTTGATTATAAAATTTTTATATCAAAAATAAAGGTGTTACTAACTCACCACCCTACCTGTTACTAACTCACCACCTGTTACTAACTCACCACCCTAAATTTTGACACTTTTTAAGAAAACCACATAGAGTCGCTGTAAACAATGTTTTTTAATTATTTTAGGTGTTACTAACTCACCACCCTAAATTTTCATCAAAGAAATAAAAATAGTCTTTTAAAGCGAATAAACATAGATTTTTGAATATGCACCTGTTACTAACTCACCACCCTTATATAAAATAAAAATTAAATATTATATAATAGGGTGGTAAGTTAGTAACACCTCAGAATAAGGATTTTTATTATCAGGTTTTTAGAGGCATAACAAAAAGCATTTCTCATAAAGGAGATGTTTAAAATTTTATTCTTGCCACACTTTGAAATTCAAAGTGTGGCAAGAATAAAAAATTCCAAAGAAATAATCCTTTAGAATCAAATATTGTGAGATATGCTTCCAGACCCTTTTATTCCTGACAAGTTGCTCCTCAGCAGAGCTTGTTTCCGCTTCAAAGGGTAAAACAAATATATATGATATTCTTGTATTTTCAAATATAAATCGAGGATTTTTTATAAAACTTAGTATAAATTTTTCTTGAAATTCAAAGAAAAATACTTCATGTATGGTATATAAATTCTTGATTATGTGTTAATTGATATTAAAAAATCAACTTAGTACCATTAAACATTTTGGGGTAAAGTTACATAGAATTGATATAAAAAGATGATTATTAGATAGTTAAATATAACAAAAAAACATTTAATCATTTTATAAATTAAGGTTTAATAAAACTAAACCTTAATTTATTTTTACCTGCCCATTCATGAGCATAGGCAATAGCCAATCTCTCAATTCTGTGAGTTTTTGATTTTCTAATAAAATAGTTTGTTTTTTTTCTTGTATGGAATCTATAAAATCATAAAACTTATTTACAATTTTTTCTTCTGGTAGAGCCATATAATAAGAATCAGCAAGTGAATCTAACAGTAAATTTTTAATACCACTTGTTTTACCTTCATAACCAAAAAAAACGCCATTATCATAAAGTTTATTCCAATAGTAAACAAAGTTATAAAGTAATTTTTTGTTCTTTAAAGATATTGGTTTGCAAAAGTTTGAGCAAATTAAAGGATATTGAAATCTTCTCATAGTTGCATTTGTAATAAACCCAAGTCGCCCTGTGGATTGGGTAGGGCTACCTCCTGAAATTTCAATAATTAAATCATGAGATTGTAATATTTTAAATGAATTTTTCTCTAAAATATATCTTGTTGGAGGATTTAATTCATTTAGCCCATTTAATCCATTAATATCTGCTCCTCTAAAACAAACTACTTTTTTTGTAAAATTTCCTTCTATTTTATCTTTCCCCCAATCACCACTTTTATCTATGGTAATTAAATCTCCTAATTTTTCAACTTCCCACCTTTCAGGAATTTCTCTTTTTAGTTCTTCACTCCATACCATTTTGCCACCACTACTTTTATAGGGCTTTCCATTCTCATCAGGGAAATCGAATTGAACAAACCAATAATCATACAGCGTTTTTGCCATTGCCTCCAACTCTTTATTGATTTCGTTATTTAATTCGATTTTAGCATCTAAAGTAGAAAGAACAGATGCTATTTTTTGTTGTGTAGATATATGAATTTGAGGAATGTGAAATCTTAAAATTTGATTTTTATCACCACGAGGCATTTTCGTTCCTTTAGCCCCTTTCATCATATGACTAAAGAAATCATCTCTAAATAAAGAGTAGTATAGAAATTTTGAATCAATGTCTGGCTTTGATTTTAAAACTAAAACATCTGGAGAACAACCACCACTATTTTTTGCATACCATATTTTTTTTAAATAAGGACGTATGTTGCCAATTAGTATATCTCCTTGAGAAAATGCAATTAAATTTCCTTTGGGAAGAACAGTAGTATTTGAAATACCACCTTTGTTTTGCAACATACTATCAGTAGTTACAAAAGATTCTCTTGAAACTTTTGTTCCATTGATTCGAGTTTCAGAGTAAAAAGCTACTTCTGATAATACCAACTGACTATTCATAAATCAGTCCTCCTAACTGCTTTTTTATTTCTTCTTCAAGTGTTTTAGATTCAGCAAAAAGAGTATCCAAGTTTTGTTTAAAATCATTCATTTTTTCTTCAAATTCTTGATGAGTAATGTCCATATACTCAATTTTTACATCAAAATATTGCCCTGCACTAAAGCTGTAATTTTTCTCTTTAATCTGCTCATAAGAAAGCACCACACTAAAATCGTCTATGGCTTGGTGTTTGTTAAAAGTCTCAATAATTTTTTTTTCTTCTTCTTCTGTAAGTACTGTTTTTTGGTTTTTACCATCTTTTATAGTAGTACCCAATTTAGAGGCATCCATCAGTACAATATCGCCTTTGGTGTTGGCTTTATCTAAAAATAAAATAGATACGTTTGTGCCTGTGGTAGCAAAAATATTGCTGGGCATACTAATTACACCTCTCAACATTTTGTGTTCTACCAACCTCTCACGTATTTTCTTTTCAATACCACTTTGAGCTGTAATAAAACCCGTAGGTACAACAATGGCAGCTCTTCCTTTTTCGGAGAGCGAAAACATAATATGTTGGATAAAAAGCGTATAAATTGCCATTTTATCTTTGTCTTTTTGGGGTACATTGGGGAAACCTGCAAAAAAACGTTCATTGTTTTCTTTTGTATCTAAATCAGCTACATAATCGCTAAAATCCAGTTTAAAAGGTGGATTAGAAACTATATAGTCAAATTTCATAAGAATATTACTATTTGGCTCTTTGTGGTGAGGTGCAAGTAAAGTATTGCCTTGTATAATATTTTGGATAGAGTGAACAAGATTATTAAGAATCAGGTTAAGGCGTAACATTCCCGAAGATTTTTGAGAAATATCCTGAGAGTAAATGGTACATTTATCATCACCAATGGCATGAGCTAAATTCATTAAAAGTGTTCCAGAACCTGCTGAGGGGTCGTAACAAGTAGCATTATTTACAGGCTCATCTACCAAAACAGCAGCCATAATTTTAGCTACTGCATGAGGTGTGTAATATTCTGCATATTTTCCGCCACCATCTTTGTTATAATCTTTGATGAGGTATTCAAAAATAGTAGAAAAGAAGTCAAATTTCTGATTGAATATACTTTCAAAACTAAAATTTACAAGAGCATTGATAATAGCTCGGCAGAAATTATCTCTTTTAGAGCTATCAGTAATAAAGTTGCTTAACTCATCAAACAATATGATTTTTGAACCTGAATCTGTTTTTACAGAAAAAATATCATTGTTAAAAATAGCAATATCTCTGAGCGTATCATCAAAGAATTTTGCAAATTCATTCATGTTTTGCCTTTCAAACAGATAGGGTATATAGTGCTCTTTTTTTAGTTTGGCACTATTGGGGTTCATTTTTAATAAGAGGAGTTCATATTCTTCTTCTGAATAGGTATGAATGGTTTTTTCCCAACTTTCGGCTGTTTCCAATTTTTGGTCTTCTTTTTTGGTTTCATATACAAACTTATCATTCATAAATTTGTATAAAAAAGACTGGGTGATTATTTTAAACTCATTTCCATCATTTCCTAACCCAGAAGAAGTACAAATGCTTTTTAAATTGTCAATTAATTCTTTTGTTTTTGCTGTAAAATCTAATGTTACCATGATTGCTTTCCGTAATATTCGTTTATATATTCTTTTGCCAGATGACTATTGATAAATTTTGCAGATTGTGTATCAAGTTTAATTTTATGATTGCTAAAGTTTTCAATGACCATATTTATTAAAAGTTGGCTAAAATAGCTTTCATTTTCCAACATTCGCATATTCATTAAGACTTTTTTATCAGAGTCAGCCTTTATCTTTATGAGTGCGTCATGTATTTGGCTTTCTCTCTTTGAAATAGTACCTTTTTCTAAAATGCGTTTATGTAATCGAGCATATTTAGCATCATGATTATATTTTGCTTTCAATAAGTTATTTCTACGATTTAGGTCTGTTATTTGAGTATAAATTTTTTGTAGGAGAACTATATTGTCTTTCATTTCTTCTTGGTTAATTTCATCTAAATTTTTCTTGGTAAACAAACGTTTTAATTCTTCATAAAGACTAATAAATTCTGGGTCGTTTTGGTCAAAATTATAACTTAAAGCTTCACGAGCTTGTCTAAGACTATCTTTGAGTTGGTCTGCAATAATGAGTTCCTCTTCTGACATTTTACGGAACATAAATATTACATTCTCTAAAGCAGCGTTTAGTAAATTGGTAATCTCTGCATTTTTTTCTAAAGAATCTTTGAGATTGAGTAGCTCTAAATGTCTTGTAGTTTCACCATATAAAATATGTAGTTTCTGAAAATCTATTTTATCAAGAATTTCATAATATCCATGAGAGCGAATTATATTATATAGGTTTTTAGCATTTTCAAGGGCTTTTTTGATGTCTAATATAATTTTTCGGTCTTCTATTTCTCCAATTTGCTGTGAAAAAATCTCGGCATTTTGTGTATCATAATGCCAAAGAGCCTCTTTTATATCTTCAATCTCATTTTCTATTTCTTCTACAGATTTGAATAAGCTTGAATAATGCTGCATTTCATCACCCAATTCCAATTGAAGCTCATCAAAATAAGCCTTGTTTGTTTTATCAAACTCTTTGCTTATATCAGCAAAATCAACTACATAACCATACCTAAGTTTTTTATAAGGTCTGTTTACTCTTGTAAGAGTTTGTAGTAAGTTATGGTCTTTTACTAAACGCCCTATGTATAGCTTTTTTAATCGTTTGGCATCAAAACCAGTTAAAAGCATATTAAAAACAAACAAGAAATCTATTTTACCATCTTTAAAGTCTTCTACTTCCAGTTTTAGTTCATCTTTATTACCTGCATTATGTAATATAAGAGAGGCTGTAAGATTTTTTTCTTGTTTTTGGGTATAGTTGGTATATTCTTGAGTGATAGGACGTGCTATCAGATAAGGTTCTTGAGGTTCTAATACTTTTTGTGATGGATTATACTTTTGAACAAAAATCTGAAATAGTTTTTTAGCTTGTTCTGAACTATCACAAACTACCATAGCCCCAATAGTATGCTCATCTAAACGAATACGGCTTTTAATAAAATCATCAACAATATACTCTAACATAGGTTCAACAAAACGAGGATGTGCATAAACATTGTGTCTATCTATATCACCTTTAAGCACCTCTATTTGCTCAAGAATATCTTTTAATATAATTTGATAGTTGGTTTGTATATCTTCTCTCAGAAGTCTTAATGTATATCCATCTGCAACAGAAGCATTGTAATAATATTTGTGTATATAATCTCCAAAAATAGCTTTTGAACTTTTATCTTGTTGTATGAGTGGTGTTCCTGTTAAACCAAATAAAATGGCATTTTTATCTGAATTTTGTAAATTAGCTAAAAAACTACCTTTTGGATTATAACTACGATGAACCTCATCTAAAAAATAGATTCTTTGAATGTTAATATCATAATCTTGGCTTTTAAGTGAATCAGTATCATCTTGAAACTTTTGAATATTGACAACGGTAATCTCTTTTTGACCTGAAAAATTATGAATAGCTTGTTTTTGCTTAAAGTCATTCAAAAGTTCTTCTTTAGAATGTACAGTATGGACAACTAATCCACGACTTTTAAATTCTTTTGATGCTTGATTCATCAAATCTATTCTATCTACGATAAAATAGAACTTTGGAACAATACCTTTTTTCTGAAAATAATCTGTTAAGAAATGTACATTATAAAAGGATAAGGCTGTTTTTCCACTTCCTTGAGTATGCCAAATAATACCTTTCTTTATTTCTTTGTCTAATGTTTTTTCTATTGCTTTTGTTGCAAAAATTTGAGGATAACGCATGATATGCTTTTCTAAACCATGACTTTCTCGCACATAGGCAATTCCATATTTTAATAAAAATTTCAATCTTTCTCTACTAAATAAAGACGTAATAATACTATTGGTAGGTGTATTAGGGGATTTGTTGGTGATAAACTCAGGACTACTTTTAATAGCAACTAAATTATTATCCTTCAAAATAAAATTTTCAAGTTCGTTATTTTCAAGTTTAAGAAGTTTTGACAAATCAAGAGTTTCTTCTTCTCTGAAACAATTAAAATTGGCATTAGAATAAGAGGTAGAAGAATAAAAAGCTCCTTGTATAGGCTCTATGGAGTCTGTATCATACTCCATATTATTAGAAAACACGAGTATTTGTGATATATTGATAAATTTACGAAATTTTTTATTTTTAAAGCGAGCATCTATACGCTCTCTTTCTGCAAGAATACCATCATGATTATTAGGTTTTTTAACTTCAATAAATACTAAAGGCATACCATTGATAAGAAGAGTTATATCTGGTCTAAACTCATCGTTTCCATTTTTATATGTAAGTTCTGTAACAACATGAAAAGAATTGTTATCCATATTGTCATAATCTATGAGTTTTACACCTGATGTTGGGTTTAACATATTAAAAAATGCTTCTCCTAAATCTTCATTATCCAAAGCTAAAGATACATTTGTATAAATCCGTTTGACTTCAGCATCTTCTATATCTGGATTGATATTTTTGATAGCCTCATTAAAAATATCAGTAAAAATGTTAGTCTCAATATCCCATTGAGTATTTGAAAGTGATAGGTATTCATAGTTTAATCTACATAAATGTAAAATAGCAGGTATTTTTACTCTTGTATTTTCATTAAAAGCCATAGCTAAGTATTTTTATTTTTAAAATAACTATATGAGTCCGTAAAATTATTGAGTTTGAGTGTTTAAATTTATATAAAATTTAGCTTTTCTGTTTAAAACAAATTGAATCTAATAATTTGAGGGATAGAGTTCATTGTAGAAAAAATCAAATCAAATTTTTTCATAGTTTAGAGTGGTAGCCGATTTTTAATGCCAACCATTGTAACTTAGCAAGTATTTCATTTATAAAACTTCGTTTGTTTGGTCTGAATAAGGAAGGTTTCATATCTGTTTTATAAAGATTTTCAATTATTTTATTTCCTTTTCCATATCTTTTGAATCTTTTCCAAAAACCAATGAGACCATCATCAAAATCATGTAATGCAATAGAGTTAAAGGCATATTTAAGATTGCCTATTTGAGAAAGCCTTAATCCTAAATCAATATCTTCACCTCCAGCAATAGTAATGGTTTCATTGAAACCACCTATTTCATCAAAAGCTTTTTTCCAAATAAGACAATTTGCTGTGATTAGATATTGTGGAACAAATTCATCATCATCTATTATTTTTAGTGGAATTAAAATCTCTTGTGTTTCATAGTATTTTGAAAGCCAATTGTGTGTTAAAGATTTCACATTGCCTGCGTATGCTATAGCATTTGCTTCATCTGTTTCATAACCTGAAATTAATGTTTCAGTAGATATACAATCACTATCTACAAATAAAATCCATTTTCCTGTGGCATATTTCACACCAATATTTCGGGCACTTGCAGGTCCTATTTTCTTACAATCAACAATTTTTATATTAACAAACTTCTCCAAGAACTTTTTTCTGACTTCAGTTTTTATTTTGGAGTTATTGCAAACAATGATAATTTCTTTTGGAAATTTATTCTCTAAATGGGTACGAAAAAAAGACTCAAGAAAGTTATCAATGCCTTTTTGATTATCCTTCACAGGAATTATAATAGAAATATCTTGTGCTTTTATAGATTCGGATAATGTTTCTTGTGTATTCTTTTTGAATGTGAAAACTAATCTGCTTACTAAAGTCATATCAACAAAAATACTATTACTTTGTATTATGAAATAAACACTATTAATTTAACTCTATGTAAATAATTACATTGATTGTTTTGATTGCCAATAGCCAATTTTTAGGTTATTCTAAAGAGATAAACGTTTGTAATTATTTTAATTGTCCTATAATTTCCAAACTTGAAGAGAGTCATATAAAGATTTTTAATCTATTTTCCATAGTTTCTCACCTGTATCTTTATCAATAGAGAACATTGTTTGCATAAACACATAATTAACACCTGATATTTTCTTTATTTCGGAAGCTTTTATTGGTTTTAATAACTTCTTGAAGTTTATTAGCTTTGTTGAATATTCTTCATTAGACCACTCTTCTTGTCCACGATAAGAACTTCTGTTAATGATTCCTGAACCAATTCCCTTTGCAATTATACCAACTCCAGACCTATAAAGAAATACTCTATCACCCTTATTTATCTGTTCTATTTTATGCTTCCACGGCTCAAAATAAGCAGCAGCTTTTTGGTTAGTGAGCATATCAATTTCATCTTCCTCACCTCCTTGTATATTAGTGTTTAGAATAAAATATCCTTCATTGATGTCTTCATAAGGATTTGGGATTTGTCTATAAGTTTCAAAGTCAAGCAATATCTGGTCTCCAACTTGATAAACTTTATATATCCAACTGGAAATATTTACTCCTTGTTCAGACCAATATTTGATTGCTGCTCGTGTTTTAAAATCAAGACCATTTGTTATTAAAATGAATTTTTGTTTTTTATTTATATCTTCTTTATTCAGTTGAGTATTAAATTTCTCATTTAATGAACTTAAAAGATTATTACTATTTGGGAAAAATTTTAAATAAAGTTCATTTAACTCATCATAGGAATTTTGCCCAAATATTTGTCCATACCTCAGAACTTGCAATAAATTACTTTCATGCGATTCCCAAGCTTTGAGTTCAAAAATATAAAGGTTTCCATTTTTGTCAATAGCCATTAAATCAGGTTCTTCTTGCCATTTTCTTGATTGCATTATTAGTAGTAATTCATCTTCAGGGAGTAAAAAATCAAGATTTTCGTACATCATTTTTTGAAAATTTTCTTCTTTCCAACCAATTGATGAAAGTCGTACACCTTTTCTTCTCTTTATTTCAGAACTGTGTTTATTTATATCAAAAATCATAAAATTGCTATTTTATTACAATCAATTAAATATTTAGTATAGACTATACTTTTTCCGTTTCTAATCTAAGCAATAAAAAACTTCTACGCATCAGGGATTCCCTGATTTTGAGGTGGTGTAATGAAATAATTTTTTTGAATAAAAAAGAAAGTGTTTTACTTGATTAAATAAAAATAAGAGGGTTATGATATGATAAACAGTATGTAAGTTTTATGTAAAAAACGTATAAATTTCAAAAATTAAATGTTGTAACATCTAATTGTATGGCTGTTTTTTGGCAATGATTTGATGTTGAAGTGTCCAAGATTGGAGGACATGATTAGAATTTGGAATAAAATCATCTCTCTATAAAATTGCTATCTCTAAAGAAAAGCAAAGTATTGCAACGAATCGCAAAGCAGGTTTGGGAAAAATCACAGAAAATGGAGGCAAGGTACAGTAATTTGAAGGTTATTTTTGGAGGAATCGCAAAGAAAAGCAACAAATCGTAAAGCAGGTTTGAGGAGAATCGCAACTTATCGCAAAGTATTGCAACGAAAAGCAACGTATCTCAAAGAAACCCAACGAATCGCAAACCTGATTTGATGTTGAAGTGTCCAAGTTGTAACTTGCATTTTGGTATGGCACTGTATCAAAAAGTGTGTATGTAGAAAAAAAATGAATAACACAATAGCTATTACTTGTTTTGCTTGTTATTTCTTGATGCTTCCATTTATTTCAAAATATTTCATAGTTATTTCAACGTGTTTGTATGTTACTTCCTGATTTTTCCACTTATCATCTACGACTATTTCTAGTTATTTCTTAATATTTCTACTTGTTTCCTGATAAATAAAAATTTTGCGTTTCTAAGAGAGAACTTTTCAACTAATTTTTATAAAAATCAGGATTTTTTTTGAAAGAAATGGATAGATTTTGAGGTAAGAGGACTAAGTGTGAGAGCACAACACATGAATTTTTAAGAAGAAATGAGTGAGTTTTTTGGTAAATGAGAAGTAATACATGAATTATTTTTACATATGATAGAGCCTTTTTTTAAAGAATTACTTCAAATTTAGAAAAATGAGTAGTTAAAATAGAGAGCAAACGGACAAATCCTGACTTATCTGGACATAAACGGACATGAATTACATGATAAAACGGATTTATCTGGACAAAAAAGGACACAAACTGACATAAACTGCCAAATCTGGACATAAACGGGCATACTATTGCTTCCTAAGATTTTTTATCAGTAAACTTATTTCAGGACAAGACATCTGTTATAAGAATTGTTTTCATGGGCTCTTAAGGTTTATAGAATTTGATGAGCCAAATAAAACTTGTGAGATACAAAAGTCTTTGGGTGATGCCTTGGTAATTTTTCACAAGCCCAAATGATGCAGAAAGTCCAACCACCAAAATGAAAAAAGTAAAATGTATCGCTTTTTCGCTTTTGTCAATTGAATAAAATAGTTGTACCAAAATACCAAGTGTAAAAGTCGCACCTGCAATTTGAGCCAATGCTGAGTGAATTGTTGCTTGTAATGCAGAATAATTGTCAAAGCTGAAAAATGGCTTTGTGCAAAAAACACCTGTCAAGCCAACACATAAACCATAAATCAAGATGGGAGTTGTTCGCCAAGTGAATCCATTGAGTAAAATACCTACCAATAGTGTCAAACCAAAAGCTAAAAAACCCAACTGCATAATTAGTTTTCTGTTATAGCCTTGTGAACCCAAGTCGCTAATCGTGTTTTTTGTCCAGTCGTAATGATTGGTTGAAAATATATGAGCAACCACAATTGCCAACACAAAAAGTGCCGTTGATATGATGTTGTAATTGTTTTTTATGTAGTCCATTTTTCGTTGTTAGTCTTCAAGTTGCTGGTTGGTCATAGATTTATATAACAGAATGGTATAGGCATTTTATCCCAATAGTTTTGTAGCTTGGTGAAGTTACAAAAAAGCGAACATAGAGCAATCTTTTTTACAATTTTGCCAACATGCGATTTGTAGTATGTTGATTTCAGAAAATTGTTCATTTTTTTGAAATACTTCCTATCCTGAAAATATATTACTCCATCCATCCCAAACAATGTATCAATATTTTATATTGCCGTTTGCAAAAACAAATTTTATTTTACTAAATTTATCACAAGTTTTATAAAATATTAGTATGAAAATAGGATATGTAAGAGTTTCTAAAGAAGAACAAAATGAAGAACTTCAAATGGATGCTCTTCAAAAATATGGTTGCCAAAGAATCTTTCAGGAAAAAGTTTCTGGTGCTTCTAAACTCAGACCTGAATTTGAAAAGCTCAAAGAAACCTTGAGAGAAGGGGATGAATTAGTGGTGTGGGATATTGACCGTTTGGGTAGAACTACTCTTGAACTGGTGATGTTTGTAGATGAACTCAATCAAAAAGGTATTTTGTTCAAAAGTCTCTCACAATCGCTCATTGACACCACTACTGAAACTGGAGAATTTGTTTTCAAACTCTTTGCTCTTTTGGCTGAACATGAAAGAAAAAGGCTGATTCGTAGAACCAAAGCTGGGCAAGAGGCTGCTCGTGCCAGAGGAAGAATGGGGGGAAGACCCAAAGGCTTATCTGTTCGCTATCAGGAAATTGCTCCTATGGTGGCAAGTGCTTATAAAGAACAAAGAAGCATCAGAGATATTATGAAGGCTTTTAAAATCCCTTCTACGGCTACTGTTTACAAAATTCTCAAGCAGTTTAATGATACGATTCTTTAAAATGATAAAAGTTTTTTTTGTTGTATTTAACTACTTATATATACGCTATTTAACTCGTTTTCATGTAACTTTTCCCCTACGCTGTTTAAGGTTACCCAATTTTGGCTCCTATTTGTATTTTTTTAGGCTTCATATCCAAAGATTTTTTTAGAAAATAATGGAAAACTTTTAGACATCTAATGTACAAATATCAGTGAAATCACCCAAAAAAACAGCTGTTTTTTGTGAATTTTTGAGTGTATATATCACACACTATATAGTACAAACACCACTCTATTTAATAATTTCAATGATTTACACCCTATCAACATTCATTTTTTACATTTATTTTGCACAACTAAAAAAAGCACAAAAGGGAAGTGATTTTTTCACACTTTTTTTAGAGAAAGCTCAAGTTCATGAAAAATCGAAAAATAATTAAATATCTAATTATCAATATTTTACAAAATAAGCTTAAAAATCCTCTCTTTTTTGTGAGCAATTCTTTGGAAAAGTGGATAAAATTGTCTAAATTTTAGTAGAATAATAGTAATATTGATTTTTGTAAAATACTGAAATAGAATATCATGAAACAAGAAAAAGGTAGAAAGAAGGAATATAGCAATGTTAAAATCATCAAAGAGTCCAAATCTGATTTAGATGCCATTGCTAAAAGCTTTGGTTTGAAGGTGGGAGAAGTAATGGAGGCTATGATTGCCTATTTTAAACACACTAAACAAAGCCCTATCAATCAGAAAAAACAGATGAATGAGCTTGAAGGTTTCAAGGAAGAAATACAGGAAGGGGTGATTGCAAGAAGTAGAGAAATGGTAGAGACCTTCTTAAAGAAACAGAAAGAAGAACACTTCAAGGCTTTGAATGAAGTACTTGAAAAAGTAGAAGCAAAGGAAAGAATATTTTCTAATGACAAAGCATTAGAATTATGGAATACCTTTAAAAAAGAACTGCCTCTAAGCTTACAATCTCTTGATAAATACCAAAAAGCCTTTGAAACGTTGGGGAAAAAGGTAGAAAAACCTAGTGATCCATTTTTATATATGTTGAAAGACAAATAATTATACTAGTATAATGGTAGAATTCTTATAAAAAAGTGTTTTTAATTTTTATGGAGAAGCTCTTTAGATTTCTGAAGGGTTTCTCCCTCTAATTCATACAAAAAAGTTCGTTGAGGTATCTTTGAAAGTCTTCCTAAAATATTTTCAAAATTTTGAAGAAAGTATGTAATCATTTCATATTCAGGATATTTAATTTTCAGTTCGTTCTTTTCTACCTCTATCAAATCCTCTATCCATTGCTCCATATCTGCTATCTTTTCTTGAAAAAACTTTTTGGGAAGTTTTTGATTACTTTCTTTTAAAAGAGATTGAAGAATTTTGTTAAAATGGGTTTGTAGATGCTTTGGCAATGTTTTAGGAGTTTGTTCTACAGTTAATTTTTTCAGCTCTATTTCCAAAAGTTTCATTTTTTCTTCATGAGCTTGTTTCTCTTGTTGAATTTGTTGTTCCAATTTCAAGGCTGTGATGACTGTAGTTTCTTGTAAATCTTTTTTGAGAGGAAATCCCTGATTTCTTTGTTCAAAAAAGAAATCAAGTTTACATTTTTCAGAACAATAGATTTTATTCTTTCTTCCTTCAAAGAAAACTTGACACTTTGGACATTGTTTTTGCTCAGACATCTTATTTTTTTAGATTTATTTTTTAGTGAAAAGTGAGTTATAACGGTTATAATACACTATTTTACCTTCAAAACAACTTTTCTATTACAAAAGGTTCTATGATTCACTTTTGTGGTGCATTTCTCAATAAAAATCACTTTTTCTGTTATTTTTTGCCCCAATATTTTTAAAGAAATGCTGTGTATAAATATTTAAAAATACATTTATAACGGTTATAATGATGTTTTTTAATAGTGATATAGAATTTGTCATCCAAAATACTTATCTTTGAAAACATAGTGTTCAATTTTTGTTTAATCTGGAAAAGACTCTACTTTTAGTGGAGTCTTTTTTAATGGAAGGCTTGCAAATATGTTTAGATTTTAGTATCTTCGATGGTGATGCAGGTTACTTGTAAGAACTTGTTAAAAATTTGAAAAGGATGCTGACTTCTCCAAGCATCTTTTTTTGTGAGGTATCATTTTTTTATTCTTTTAATAAATTCTCAGGAACCGTTCTGAGAACTGATAAACTTGTTTTTTAACAAAAAATTCAAAGGATGATTAATTTCAAAAGAATAGATGAGAAAGACTTTGTTTTTATCAATACACCTGTTAGTGATTTAGAAGACAAAGCATTTAGTGAGTTCTTGAAAAAACGTAAAATAAAGACTCAGCAAACAAAAGTATTTCAAAACAAGTAAGTAGCTCTATAAGATATTGAAAAATTGCAGAATATGAAGTTTTTAATGATTGAACCTGAAATAGAATTACTTGTTAGGGTAAGTAAAAACACAAAAAAAGATGATTAAATCGTATCTAACTTTATTAAGGCAAAAAAATCAATTACTCAAAAAATAATAAAAATAAAAGTTAAAACAGTAAAATAGTCAAACAAGTGTATAAAAATATAATTCTACTTTTTATATAACATAAAAAATTATTATACAATAGTTTATATTTAAAAAACTCAAAGTATTTCTACCAAAAAACACTTTATTTCTTGACATTTTCTAAAAAAACTTGAAAAGTATTTCAACATTACAGCATAAAATAAGAGATAGGAATCTTCATAGTTTCATGGAAACATGGATAGTGTTCTTACAAGCAACTTTCTCACTCAAAAACTTACATTCAGTCCTCTTTTCCAATCAATTTTCATATCTTTGTACCATCATTTTCTTTTGAAAACTATGCTGTTACGAATAGTAGTGATTTGCTTGATGAGTATGTTTTTCACAAACCTTCTTCAAGCCCAAAATAAAAATACCATTGCTGTAGATACTCTTGCCATTAGAGTGATTGGCAAAGCCACTTCTTCTTCTATTTTACTTCGCTGGGCTCCTCTTTCAAGTAAGTCTTGGCTTGCTTTAAACAAACAGGGCTATACGGTGGAGAAAATTTGGATGACTACGTCAGCTTCTAATAAAATCGTTCAAGGAAAAAGAGAAATTTTGACTTCCAATTTTAAGCCATTGCCTTTAGATGATTGGGAAGCCATTGTCAAATCTGACAAATTTGCTCCCATTGCTGTTCAGGCTTTGTATGGGGAGAATTTTGTCTTGAAAACTGAAAAAAGTAATTTAGTCAATCTAATCAATGCCTCCAAAGAACAAGAAAACAGGTATTCTTTTGCTTTGTTTGCCTCTGATATGTCTTGGAAAACAGCCCAAAGTGCTGCCCTTGCCTTAGAAGACAAAAATGTGAAGAAAGGAGAAAGATATTTGTATAAGATTTATCCCACAACACCAGCCACACCTTCCAAAAAGAAAATCGTAGTGGATACTGGTTTTGTATATCTGGGATTAGAAGACTTTCAGCCCATTCCAAGAGTGACAAGGCTTGAAGGAGAGTTTGGAGATAAAATGGTGGTTCTAAGATGGAATCAGGCGATTTATAATCAGTTTTTCACAGCTTATGAAGTGGAACGTTCAGAAGATGGAAAAACTTTCACACCCACCAGTGATGTACCTTTCTTAAGCCCAGGGGACAAAGTAGGTGATGGAATGATTTACAAAGCTGATTCCCTTGCCCAGAACGAAAAGAAATATTATTTCAGAGTGAGAGGAATTACTCCTTTTGGAGAGAAGAGCCAGCCTTCTGATACTTTGATAGGAGAGGGACATATTCCTCTTTCTGGAAATCCTGCCATCACTGAATCCTCCAGTCCAGATAACAAACAAGTGATTCTTCGTTTTACCTTTCCTGAAAAAGAACTTGCTCAAGTAGCTGGTTTTGAAGTGGAAAGAGCTGAAAGAATTGAGGGAGTTTATCAAACCATTTCATCTAAAACCCTCCCAGTTTCTCAGAGAGAATACAAAGATATTCCAAATAAGAATTCTAATTATTATAGAATCAAGGCTTTGGGTAAAAAGAAAGGAGAATATGCTTATTCTTTTCCAAGCTTGGTGCAGTTAGTGGATAGTATTGCTCCCAATGCTCCTTTGGGACTCAAAGGTGAAATTGATTCACTTGGAATAGTCAAGATTTCTTGGAAGAAGGGAAATGAAGCTGACTTATATGGATATAGAGTCTATAGAGCCAATTCCTTGAAAGAAGAGTTTTCTCAGATCACCAAAGAAGCCATTCAAAGAACTTATTTCACAGATACTGTGCAACTTCAAACTCTTACCAAAAAAGTATATTATCAGATTGTAGCTGTGGATACTCGTTTCAATCCTTCTAAGTTTTCAGAAGCTTTGGAAATTAAAAGACCAGACAAAATAGCTCCCAATCCTGCTGTATTTATCAGTGCCAAAAGCACCTTGAAAGGAGTGGAATTACTTTGGGAGAAGAGTGGGGCAAATGACCTTGAAAAACAAGTGATTTATAGAAAAGAAGAAAGAGAGAAAGATTGGGTGGTGATTGCCACATTAGATAACAAACCCACTACCTTCACAGATGAAACTGGAGAGAAGGGGACACTCTATTCCTATACTTTGGTCTCAGTGGATGATTCCAAACTGGAATCCAAGCCTTCAAGACCTGTTCAGGCAAGGAAGTTGGATTCTAAAGAAAGAGCACCTATAGAAAAGCTGACAGCCACCAAAAACACAGAAAACAAACAAGTGATTCTTTCTTGGAAATACCCTGAAAATACTCAGGTGGAGAAATTTATCATCTACAAAGGGAAAGGAGATGCAAATGTAAGTCAATTATCTTTTGTGGGTGCAGGCACAAGAACTTACACAGATGAGGCTGATTTGAAAGTAGGAAATTTGTATCGTTATAGAATCAAGGCTGTGTACAAAGATGGAACTGAATCCATGATTTCAGAGGCTGTCAAAGTGAATTGGTGATCTTGAAAAGAATAAAAGCCTAAATATTCTTTAGACTTTGTTACTTTTCTCCCAACCAATTAAAATTCTCATCACAAAAACCATTATATTGAAAATTAGACATGATACGACCTGTAATATAAGTTTTTCTTTCTCCTTCTTCCATTATTTTCAGAAATTCAATTGCATTATCAAAAAGTTGTTTTATTTCTTTTTCGGTACACACACCATATTCCCAAAAATACATAAAAATATGACCTATAAAATGATTTTTGAATTGCCAATCTTGTGTAGTAATGATAAAATTTACTAAAATATCAAGAACTTCTTGAGAATTATCTAACAACTCTGATGTCTTGTAATGAATGGAATAACAAGCAGGCACATCTAACCAACGCTGATTATATGGTAAACTAATAATGCGTTTAAATAATACAAGCATCTCATTTGACATTTCAATGGGTGTAGCAACCATTTTAGAAGGGGAGAAAGCATCAATTAGTCTTTCGTACACATAAGCAGGGATATAGTTTAAAACCATATCTGTCCCATTTTTTTCTAATATGTCCAAACACCTATGAAAGAATTTGTAGTAATTTTCAGGTAATATTTTATCTCTGAACTCCCAACAAAATTCAGATAAAATATCCAGCATTACCAACTCCTCCTTTTCCATATTTTCTAAAAAAAGTTGTTCAAAGTATTTTTCATCAGGGTTTGAACTGATTTGCTCTAATAGTAGTTGCTTGCAAGTTCTTTGCAAACGAATTTCATAAACATCGCAAACACTTTCATATTTGGAGTCATCATTTGGGAATTTCTTTGCTATTTTTCTGGCTGTTGAAACTCCATCTTTGTATATACCATAAAAATACTCAAAATTTAAGGTTATTTTTTCCATTGTTATGGGATTAAAAATTTGGTTTCTATCACAATTACTTTTTGCACGTGAGGATTAAATTGTTTTTCTGCTATTTTACCTACAAATCCCCAGTTTTGATAAGTTCGTTCTTCTTTTGTGCATACTTTACCTTCTTTTAAACATTTTTTAGTTCCACCACCTTCTACCAGTTTATTTTTATCTCTTCTAAGCATTTTCTTCACATCTTTATCTACCACATACATTACAATATATTGATATTCGGGGTGTTGTACTTGACGTTTCCCATTAGCATCTAATTCCAACAATATTGGATTTCTTGTGCCTTTTATCCTCTTCCAAGCCAAGCCTTCATTATCCAATAAATAACGACTATCTTCTGTAATAAAATTAAAATTAGCATCAAAACGAGGAGATAAAAAACCTTTATCCAAGCCATATTCTTTGCCACTCATTGCCCTATAAAATACTTCTACATTAGGGTCATTTTCATAAGTATTTTTAAGATTATCAAAAGCAGTTTTATTGTTTAAAGTTAGCATATCATTTGTTCCTAATTTCTTTCTCCAAGAAGTATATTCATCAAACAATTCATTTCTCAGTTGCCAAAGCTCATCAAGTTCATCATCAGTCAATTCTGATAATTTTTTAGATTGAAGGTATCTTAGGTAACTTTCATCATCTCCTAAAACAATATAGTTGTTTATAGCTACTCCAGCAGGTTTCCGTATTTTGTCATCTTCTATATGCCCAATATCTTCACCATTCTGCAATTTCCTCCACTTTTGGGTGGCATTTCCGCTTTTTGCAATTGTTGTAACCCCTCCATCAGTATGCAAGAGTACTATATCTTCTGTAGCTACAAAGATTCTATTAGGCATCAAGCTACTTATCGCCTTAGCACTTTCTAAATTTGAACAAGAAAGCAAACGAATCATTTTGCCATCAGCATAAGAAGCATTTTGAATGATATTTATAATGTCTTCAGTTGTTAAATTAATTCTGTATGGATTGCCCTCTGCTTTTTCTAAATAAGCAAAATAATTGTTTTTTTCGTCTGCATGCACCACTACATCCAAAAATTCATCTGTATTCTTTAAAATGGTTCTCTCAAGTATTGAGGTTTCATTGTCATTTAGATGAGTGGCAACTATTTCAAATAGTTTTTTACTCAAACCTTTCAAATAAGCAATGGCAGCATCTTTGGTAGCTGGTAGCTTTAAGAAAATAGTTCTTAGTTCATTATCATTTTTGCTATCTAAGTATTCTTGAGTCTCTTTGCCAATAGTTTCTAATACTTCTTCTAATATGTTTTCTTCTAACTTTGTAGGATTACCAGCCACTACCTGCCATATTCTTTTTTGTTTATGCAAGGCTATTTTTGTATTTAGAACTCTGGCTGCTCTTGTTGCATCTTTGAGTTTTGCAAACTTCTCTGCAAAAACTACTAAATTGGTAACCCCTCTGATATTAGATAAATGGTCTAAATTTCTTTTCCCTTCTGCTATTTTTAATTCCCCTACTATAGGTAGAAAAGTAGATAGCATGAAAAAATTTACTTTACCCTGTAAATAAGGGTTTGTGTATTCTCTTTTAGCATAATTGAAACTTGCTTCTACAAATGCCTGATATTGGTCGATACCCTGAATGCCCATACACCGTAGTACTCTTTTCAATTGCTCAGCAGAAAAATCATCAGGAGTAATTTGCTCTATACAAGGACCTATTTTCACCAACATGTCATGCACAAAATTCTCAATATCTTGATTAGTTGCACCAATACTTATTTTTATTGTGTAAAATAATTCATTGATTATTCCATAAGTATATTTTTTTCCATAACTATCATTTTCACTCAAATTATGTTCTTCTGTCATACAAATTCCATATTCTAATGCAGCATCTCTAATTTTCTCTTGTGTAGATTCAGAGGGAGTATTAGCACCTGTACGAACAGCTCTTTTAAAACATTCACTTTGTTCATTGGTATTAAAAGTATTTTTAAGAGCATTTTTGATTTGATTCAAAGCTTCTTCTGCTGCCAAATAAGCTGTTTTGAATTTACCAATTCTTTCTTTCAGCCAATTCGTTTTATCTGCTAGTAAATTATCATTGAGTGTTTGATAAGAAGCATTCGCTTGACTATAGATGTATTCTTCGTAATTTTCAGGCATTACAGGAAAACTAATAAAGCCATAATGATAAATCAAATTTTGACCATTATGAGGCATATAAAAGGATACCTTATAATCTATAATAGCTTTTGATGCTGTATTAGGTGGTTTTAATCGGAGAGTAAAATCCTTTAAGACAGCTTTATTTTTAGTGGGTTTGTTGGCACTTAACTTACCATTTTCTTTATACTGGAAATATCCTACTTGATTATTTTTCCAACTTGTTTTTCCTATTCCATCTTTTATTTTATCTCCCGAATAAGTCTCATCTATATCATCTGTATATTTATAAATAGAGGCTACTACCAAATAATATTTGATATTATCTTTATTAAGAGCAGTGTTAAAACTTGTGATAGCATCTTTTACCTCCAATTCACGAAGATTCCAAATTTTTTCTCCTTCATCCACAAATGTCGGACTCAACTCTTGACCTTTAAAAGTAGCATTCAGTCGAATAATGTAATTATTAAGATGAGATTTTCCAGCTTTATCGTTGGCTTCATTTTGCTTCATCTGAGCCTCTAACTTCTTAGTAAGCTCTTTTTGTATCTGTATTTTTTGTAAAGAATCTATAGGATCAGCTTTTAGGCTACCCCAAATCAGTATATATAGGCAAGTAATGATATAAAATATCTTCTTCATAATCTTAGTCTTTATTTTCTTCTGTGTATAAAAACTCTCCAAAGTCTTCTAACTTGGTTCTAATTTTTTGTTTTAAATTCTGAATAATCACTGTTTCTGTTTTTCTTTGTTTGAGTTCTTGTAGAATAAACTCTATCAAATCTTGTCCATTTAAAACATCATCTTTAGCAAAATCTGACTTTACAGATTCTATATCAATATAGTATGCTACTAACATGAAAGTAGCTCTAATAAAATAAACGGCTTTTCTTTTCTTCTCTAAATCTAAAATGTCTTGTTTAAACTTTACTAAATTTGGATTAGTAGGTTCAGTTGCCATTACCTCATAAAATTCTTCTGTAAATCCTTCATCATTTTCATCAGAATAGGCATCAGTAGTTAATATAGGATCTAATTGTGCTTTAATAACCACATTCTTATTATTTAGGTTTTCTATGGCAATAGGCGTTTCAGTCACAATGTCTCTTTTTAGTTCTTTGAGTGTTTCCCATACAATGTTCACAAACTTCACAAGAGCATCTTTCCAATAGCTAGCAGCATCTGAATATGCTTGCTTCACCGCCTCTCTTGCTTTCTTGAGGTTTTCTTTTGCCTTGGCTTTGTCTGCTTCACTGGCATTAGGGTCGTTTTTAATACGTTCATACTCATCTTTGGCTGCTTCTAAAGCAGTTTGTGATGACTTTAATTCTTGTAATAAATCATCAGGCAGATATTTCAACATGAGATCCAGCACCTGCTCCATTTTAGCTAACACTTCATCGAGTTTTGCAAGATTGGTCTCTGCCTGAGCCAAAAGTCCATCTATTTCAGTAAACAAGCCGTTTACTGTATTAATGGTCTCGTCACTTAAAACCTGTATTCCCATCCCTACCACAATGATTCTTCCATCCACAAAACGATTGTCAGCGTTTACTAAGATATTATCAAACTTGACCTTCACCTTTGCTCTATTGGCAAGGGGAAACACCATCAATCCTTCTCCACTGAACCTGCCTGATCCCCCACTGTTAGTAATTTTGCTGACCCTGATATCAAAATCTGCTGCTTGAATGGTATCATTGGGATTTAAACTTGTTTTTGGTACTTGATTGGTAAGGTCAATCGTATTTTGTGGTAATCCACAAGATATACTTTCTTGAGCCAGAGCTGGAGTGGTGAATTCGCTGATACTTCCTGCTCCATTACCCAATTCCCCACAAAAACCTCTTACTTGATACTCGTAGGTGGTGTTTGCCTCTAAATTATCAATCAAAGCATAACCTAACTGAGTCGTATTAGTATATGCCCATTCAGTGCTATTTGTGGACTTCTTTCTATATTCTACCCTAAAAGTAGTGTTTCCTGCCCCTGCCTGAAAACTCACCTTTGCACGAATCGCATTTAGTACTTCCACACTGGAAGCCACTGGCACTGCACAAGGCTCTCCATAAGTAAACGCAAATACTTCACTATAACCCCTGTTTTTAAACAAGTCAATTCCTGTACTGCCGTCAATAGACAGTTCTCTTGCCCTCACTCTCCAGGCATACTTAGCTCCCAGTACCAAATTCGGTTCAGCAATGCCATACACAAGTTGAGTGCTGCGAGTACTGGTTTGAAATATCGGAATAGAATTGAGTATCGCATCATTGGGGTTTCGATTGGCAGGGATTAATTGCACTAATGTAAACTCATACTCCACATTTCTTGCTGCATTGGGAGAAGAAGTGTGTCTTGGTGTCCAAGAAAATGCCATACTCTGCTGAGGCAGGGGTCTTACTTTCTCCTCCTGCATGGGAAAATTAAGCAAGGGAGGATCATTTAAGAGTAACCATGCTGTGGAATTGCTAATCTGTGGGTTTGAGACTGCAATTTCTCTCGAATAATCCACTACCTCAAAACGAATTCTGTAAAAACCTTCTGGAAGGCGTTTGTTTGCTTCATATTCTGTTCTCGATATTCCTTGAAACAGCAGGTTTTCACTTCTAAAGTAAGCTTCTAAGTCTGAACCCAAGAATCTTTCATTTACTCCTCCATTTAAGAAAATGGGTGCTGGCTTATAGTCTGGTCTTGTTTGAATGGTCAAATTGTTTCCTTCAATGACAAGCCTGAGTTTGACTGCATAATTAGACACACTGTTGTCTTGCAAAAGAAGATTCACAGCCAATCTTGTGGAACCCACCTGTGTATAATCATTCAAGTACAACGAATATGGAGCTTGTAATTCAGTACGGCAAATCACTGGAAAAGTCTGAGCTTCTATCTTGTTTGCATACAAGAGCAAACTACAAACACTCCATAAAAGATGATATATTATTTTTTTTCGCATATTCTTTTCTCTTTATTCCTTTTTCCTTCATCTATTCAATCATTTATCACTTATAACTCATCACTCCATTACCTCTGTATGGTGGTTGTCCATTCAGAAGTGACTCTGCCTTTGCCTGGAAGCCTATATCTCAGTCTCAAAGGATAAGTCCCTGGCTGAATACTCACCCAGTTGTGAGACAGAATATATTGCATCCAAGCATTGTTTTGACTGTTAGTGTGTGAGGCTGCCTTACTTCTTAATTCAAAATAATCTTTGTAAGTCGAAAGAGCAAGCATATAACTTATAGAAGAATAGCCGATACTGGGAGCGACTGTGCCGACACTGATATCACTGGGGGTAAGTTCTCTAAAACCACCATCTACTTTCAAGTAAATGTCTTTTAGTGGAGGCACACCCAAAGCAAGAGGCTCTCTCCATTGGTTGATAGTAATATTTTCCTGAGGGTATCCTTCATAGTTTAAGGGGCGTATCCACTGACTCATCCACAAGGCATTGGGGTCAGCTTCTGCCTCAATGAGTGGAGATACTCTGCCTGCCTGTGTTGAAGCTAGTTCCACTTTATCAAAAAACTCTTGTCCCTGATAAGTTCTACCTATTTCATGAATCCCTGTGGCAAGTGGCCATGTCCAACCAGCATTCAAGGGAGAAAGAGCATTCATCTTGTCAGTGAATTTAGCGTGTCTACTACTCTTAAAATGAAGGCTAAAAAACGATTTCTCCTCTAATTGCTTCACCACTCCAGTCGCTGTTTTTTGTCTTGTTTCAGTACCTGCTACAGTATCTATTTTAGAAGTGGTAGACACATTAGCATCAATCGCACCTCTTTCTTGTAATGGTACATTCACGAGCTCCAGAAGATAAATCTGATTGAGCTTCATCTCCTGTGGTCTTTCAAAGAATACTTCTTTTTTAGAAGCATCATAACCCACATCAAAATAAGTAGGGTTAGCAGTATTTGTTCCTACCACACTTAACTTCCCTCTTCTCTCCCAGTCTGTGGAAGCCTCAAACAAATAAGCCTGCCCTTTGATTAATTGGATATAACCCTCTGGTGTTTCTTCTGGATAATAATGAAGCTGGTTATAGGCTGGATAACTGTAAGCAACATTGGATGCTGGAATATAATCAGGGGCTTTACCAGTCGTGAAGCTCGTTGTTCTCTTTTCAATCAGCTTTACACCATTTTCTAGCACCACTTTCCAAGTTCCATTCACTCTTTCTTCAAAACTCACCACTACCTCCACCATCATTTTCTTCTCTGAAGGAAGCACTTCTGGAGAATTAAACACCACCACTGTTTTATCTTCATTCCATTCTAATGCTCCCACTACCACTGCTGCTCCTTCTTGCTTTACTTCCATTTTCTCTAGTTTCACTCTAAAAGAACGATTGTTGCCCTCCAAATCTTGAATATCAAATACTTTCTCTACTTCTATGTTAAATACAGCCTGAGGGTTTGCAAATACATCTACACCTGTTTCTGAAGTCTTGGGTGTGAGTTCTGCAATAATCTCCATGCCAGCTACTGGAGAAGTAGGAGTTCCAATAATCTTGCACTCTTTGCCTAATGTCATTTCAAACTTACAATTCCCTTTCACTAATCCTCCCAAAATAGAGAATCTACCTCCCACAGCTCCTCTCATCCAAGTAGGATTGGGGAGTTTGGCTTGCAAGATCGCAGCAGCAGCTATCTGTAATATTTTGAATTTACCTTTATAGAATTTCACATTCACATCCATCCCAATTTCTCCCTGCAAATAGGCATACACCTGTCCACTCGAATACCAGCCATTGATGCCAATGGGTTCATTAGAGCCTTCACAACGGAAATTGGTACCATAGTTTTTCACCATGATGTCAAAACCTGCCCCAGCAAGGAAACGAGCATAGAACATCAAAAATTTCATGTTGCCTGTATCCATTCTCAAATCTGCTCCAAAAGCAAATCCACTTCCATTGCCCAAAGCATTCAAGTCTCGCATATAATCTAAATCCATGCCTCCCAAAATATTACTCACCTCTTGGGGTGGGGCTGGACTACCTGGAAGATCATCTCCAATCATTAAATAAGAAGTGGTTCTGGCAATTTGAGCTAATTCCAAGCCCATTCTGTTGGTGGGTGAACCTGCTTGAATATACCACTTAGAAGGAGAAAAGTGTAAAATTGCCTCTCCTGCTAAATTATTTGCTCCAATGCCTTTCAAATTTCCTTGAGCGGCATTGACATACACTTTGAATCCCCCATCTAAGGTTCTTGCCTCCACATTATACTCAATGTGAATACCTGCTGAGATTTGAGATTTTGCTCCATGTTCAGTAGGTTTGCCATAAATAGATTCATTGACTTTTGTTAATTTTTCTTTGTCATAAGTGCTGTTGGGTGCTGTTCCTGAGTGTTTTTTGAGTTCTTCGCTCTTATCTGCAATTTTTGCTGATTTTTCCTTCATTTCTGAGGCTGTTGCCACTTGAGGTTCAGTGGCAAAATAACCATTGCCATTGAAAAACACTCTCTGGAGCCCTCCTCCTTTGTTGAAAGCAAGCTCTAAAGTGGCATCCCCGTTGAAGGCTTGCTGGGCTTGTGTAGCAAACTTAATCCCTGCTCTAATCCCTAAACCACTGTTGCTATCTGGTTCATATTTCAGTCCTGTTTGAGTTACTCCTATCTGATTCGCTGAGGTGGCAGAGGCTCCAGCTTCCTTTCTGACTTGCTTCATTTGATAATAAGCTGCTCCACTAAAACCTGTCAGCTTCAAAGGTGGAACCAGTGGCAATCCTCCTTGAAACAAAACAGAAGCATCTGCATACCAATAACGCATCTCATCTAAGGTAGTTCCAAACAAAGCTGTGGCTGACACTTCGATACTCGGTTTGGGGATTTTCATTTTCAAAAGTCCCTGAAATCCATTGCCATAAGTGGCATCTTCTTTGAAGAATACCAGCTCGCCTTTCAGGGAAAAATTACCCTGACTAATATCCAACATAATTTTCTTTACATCCACTCGTTTGTAATGGAAAGACAGGACATTGCCCTCATCTTTCATTTCTCCTACAATAGAGAGTCCTGCTCCAGCACTAAATCCTCCATCACTGGCTTTCACAAAATTAACCCTCAAATCAAATTCTACAGCCGTGCCATCTGAGTAGGTTTTCAGTCCTAAGTTAGAAATGGTGACAGGAAAGCCTGCCATGCTATTGTTTCCATTACCTCCAGTAAAACCAAAAGCTTTGGCTCTGAGATAAGGGGCTTGGGAAGTTATTTCCAGTTCAGTGAACTCAATGCCAGGAAAAGATATTTTCTTGTTCTTGGGTACATTAGAGGCTGGTGGTTCCTCCCCACTTGCCATCGAACCACCAATGGTCATGGAGCCTGTCAGGCAGGCTCTAGGGATAAATTTGCCTTGCACACTTTTTACTTCCAAATAAGAAGAAGGAGATAAATTCACTTGGGCTGCCTTCATCACTGGAAAGGAAAGAGCTGAGGTGTTTTTGACTGTAAATTCATAGTTACTATCTCTGGGTCTGATGATGGCATTGAAGGCAAGGGTCTCTGTTTCTTTAGAAATAGGAAGTACCACTCTACCCTTAAATCCAGCACTCACTAATTGATTCTTGGTGAGTTCAAAACCCAGTGAATCTAAGGAATATTTCCATTTCCCCATATCTCCTTGGTCTAAAGTATACAGGTTCAAGGCTTTTACTTTGGCTGATACTCCATTTTGATCAATGATTAAATCCTGAATATTAATGGTTTTTCTATTGCTAGAATCTACTCTATTCTTAAAATTAGGAGGAAGTCTGAGTTCTGCCTCTCTTAAATAAAATCCTCTCCACAAAGCAAGTCCTTCACTTCCACTCTCTCCTAGATAGCCCTGAGGCATTCGCATGCCAGCAGGACTGGCTATATCACTGAAATCAAAACTGGCTTCTTTCACGCTAAATCCATAACCAGGGAGTTCTCGAAGTTGGAAAGGTTGTCTAAAGTTAATGGAGGCTAGTAAATCACTCCAATCGTTCATAGTAATTCTAAAATCACCTATGACTCTTTGAGCAGTGTCAACAGAGCCATTGGGACGTTCTACCACGAGCCAGTCTTTGGAAAACACCACTGAAGCATCTACACTGATGTTTTGAAAACCATTACAATCAAAAGTAGCGTATGTTGTATTTGCTCTAAAAATCACCATGCCTTTGCCTCCAGCTACACTAGTTCCATAATCCATGGCAAGCTCCAAACGAGCATTCAAAAGTCCTCCTTTTTTAGAAATTCGAATTTGTTTGCCTACAAAATAAAGTTTCGAGCTGTCTGAGGGGTTTTCAATCATCAGATAAGCCACTAAATAACTGTATTGGGGTGTAACCACTACACTATCAATGCCAATGGTGTATTCTTGATTACCAATTTTTTTATGAATGCCAATGGGCAATTTGACCTGCTCAGTGGGATTAAAAAGTGCTGTATAAAGCTTGCTATCCTTGATGGTTTGAAGGGTTTTACGAGCCTGTCTGGCATATTTTAAAGCTTCCTGAGTAGGTTTTCTCAGTTCTGCAATAGGATTTGCAGGCAGACTATCTGTGGGGATAGAAGCAAACAAAGAATTGGCTTCTAAATCCTGAAAACTCCTTTTCTCTCCTACTGAATAAGAAAGCAGATGCTTCAAGGGATGTGGCTTTTTAGCCACAGTGGTATCTTCAATGGCAAAGACCACAGAAGCAGACAAAAAAAAGAAGGAAGATACAAGGAAATAAAGAAGCCAACGCATAGAGCAATATGAGTTATAAGTTATGAATTTTAAATGCTAAACGCTAAATGCTAAATGATTCAATAAAATGGTTTCCTATTCATCATTTAGCACTTAGCGTTGATTCATTTACCATTATTTAGAGATAACAATCTGTTGTGTTTTGGTCATTTGAGGGGTTTTCACCACGAGTACATAGTTTCCAGCAGGCAAATAAGGTAAATTCACCTCTACATTGTATTCCTTTGCCCCAGATAGACTCTGTCTAAAGTAGCTTTCTCTGTTTTGAAGTCCATATAGTAAGATTTCCACTGAAGACTCTTTCACCAGTTCTACTTTCGTCTGGAAAACTCCACCACTTGGATTAGGATACACCAGTAGCTTACTGATTTCTCCTACTCCCTGATAACCCAGTCCAGTGTTAGCCACTCTGCCACTCTTAGGCTTCACTCGAATCGTTTTTTGTAGAGTGCTCGCACAACCAAAAAGCTTCACTTGCATGGTGATTACATAGGTGCCTGCCTCACTAAAAGTAAAATACGCATAGTAAGGAATACTTTGGTTATCAATACGATTGATAGCAGGATTACTCACATCATAACTCCATACCACTTCGCTAGGAGCTGGGTTTGTCACATCGATTGCTACGAGTGTATCTCCTACTTCAATTTCTGTGGCTGCTAAAAACTCTGCTTTCAAGGCATCGTTAGAAATGTTCACAGAAAAAGTCTTTGTTCCCACGCAACCTGCTGGTGTAGTAATCACGAGCTCATAATCTCCAGCCTCTGTAATCAAAGTTTGCTGACTTGTGCTCACTGTAGTGCCTGCTTTCTTCCACACATAACTGCTTCCAGTATTTCCTGCATCAAGGCTTAATGTCTGATTAGGGCAAATCGTGAAACTGCTTTCACTAAAATTAGCACTCACTGGAGATGGCTCTGTCAAGGTGATAGCCTGAGTGATTTTACAACCTTTGGAATCTGTGATTTGAACACTATAACTGCCTGCTTTAAGGCTTACACGAGTGGACAGAGTACTGTTATCATCTAACCACAAGTAACTATAAGGGGCTGTCCCTCCAGTACCCACGATTGTAATCATGCCATTACTACCTCCATTGCAAGTAGGTTCTACAATGCTAGTGGTATTTATGCCCACAGCACTTGCGGGCTGACTAATACTAAAAGTAATAGGCTGAATACATCCAGCAGCATCTGTGATTTGGGCTATTTGGCTTCCGCCTACTAAACCACTCATGGTAGCAGTAGTGGTTACATTCGTACTCGTTTGTCCATTGGACCACAAAACACTGTAAGGTGCTGTCCCTTGTGTAATACTGATACTTGCCACTCCATCATTGCCTCCAAAACAAGATATGGTTTGCACCACACTCACCACCCCGATGGGTCCGTCTGCACTGGGTACAATTGCCACATACTGCTTCTCGCAGTTATTAGCGTCTTTGATAGTGACTGTGTAGGTGCCTGAGCTCACTGATGTTAGTGTACTTGAATTAGTACCCACCACTACATTACTGCTATTTCTCCAAGTGTAAGTATATGCTCCAGTGCCTCCACTCACAGCAACACTCACTGCTCCATCTGTGGCTCCACAATTTGCTGGAGTCTGGGAAAGCGTGCTAATATTTATTTGCGGGGCATCTGAAATGCTAAAATTATAGGTTTTCTCACAGGCGTTTGCATCCACAAGTCTTAAAGTATGACTGCCTGCAAGTAAGCCTGTTATCGTATTTCCAGAGCTATAAGCCTGTAAAGCACCTCCATCCACACTGATTTGGTAAGGGGCTGTGCCTCCATTTACTACCACACTCACACTGCCACTGGCTTCTCCAAAACAAAGTGTGGGACTAGCAGTAATGGATGAACCTATTAGTTCAGAAGGTTCAGTGAGTGTGATATTCGCCACCTGCTCACAACCATGCAAGTCTCTAATTTTGTATTGATAAGTACCCGCAGAAAGTCCTGTAATAGTATTACTGAGTATTGGAGCATTTGTAACAGCGTCAAAGAAAGTATAACTTCCCCAACCTCCCAAGCCAGACAAATAAATTTTTCCACTGTTATCTCCCTTGCAAAGCAAATGCTCAGGGATGAGTACTAAACTTAATACACTGCTAGGAGCATCTACTGTAAAGTTTACCACAAAAAAGCCTGGATAAGCTCCTGATAGATTATTGTAACATTTTCTGCTATCTTGAATTTCGATGGCATAATTACCTGCCACAAGTCCTGAAAGAGTAAGTACACCTGTTGTGATTTGCTCACTACTCAAGTTTCCTCCATCTACACTATAACGATATGTATAAGGTCCAATACCTCCTGAAAGATTTAAGGAAATCACTCCATCACTACCTCCCACACAGCTCACAAAAGGTTTATGAGAGCTATTAGTAAGCATGCTAATGGCTGTAGGCTCGTTTACCACAAAACTAAAAGTTTTGCTGGTAGCGTATCTGTCTTTCACTTCTAAAACATAAGTACCTGCTGTAAGTCCTGAAAAACTAAAATCAATGCCATCATCCATCATACTAAAACCTGCCTGACTGGGTTTTGTGAGAGTATAAGTATAATAATTTGAACTTCGAATACCTCCCTGTGGAGTCCCACTAATCAGTCCGTCACTGCCTCCATTACAAGAAACATGAGTAATATTTTGAGAGGCTAAACTAATATCCAAAGGCTGAGTCATGGCAACAGAAAAATTTCTTTGACAAGTGGTTGTGGCATCTACAATTCTGTAAGGGTAAGTGCCACTCGTGAGTGTAAAGGAAGCTGCTTCAATAGTAGTTGCTGGTAAAGTAGTTGCTCCAAGCGTTACTGTGTAGTTGGGACTTCCACCTGTTGGTAAAATAAAAATAGTCTGACTACCTCCAAAGTTTTTGATGTCATAATCTACACCACTAATCTCATCTTCATATTGCTGAACGCCTGATAGAGAAGAGTTAATCTGAGTAGGTTCTAACAAAGTAACATCTTTGGTTTCCTCACAAGAAGTTGTTTGAAATACATCTTGAATCACTACACGATAGTTGCCAGCACTTAAACCACTAAAAGTATGGGCTGTCGCTTTGTTATTTTCTGTGGCAATGAGCACCCAGTTATTTATTCCTTGCTCTTTGAAAAGTTTATAATAGTAATTGACTACTCCTCCACTAGGAGTTGCTGTAATCTCTCCATCACTGGCTCCAAAACAAGAAATATGCTTGCCTCCAGTAGCAGCTTTTACAACAGCAGTGGCTGTGGCTGAAAAGGTAGTCGCTGGTTCATTGACATACACAAAGACTGATTCTGAATAGCAACCTGCTTGAACAGGAAAACCAGCACTAGTGGGTGTGCCATAGTTTTCAATGATAAGCTCATATTCTCCTTTTGAAAGCCCTGTAAAGCTATAAGTCATTGTAGGATTTGTTCTGAAATCCATATCTTGATTAGCTACATAGCCTTCTTGATTTCGAATATAAGCAGTGTATTGTTTTGCAAGCCCTTGAGGGTTTTTAAGGATAATAGTGCCTTTTTCTGTAGGCTTTTTACATTTGATATGCTCCACTCGCACGGAAGTATTTTCACTAACTGCCTCTCCAAAATTTGTAATGGCATTGTTATTTTGTGCAAAAGTAGGTACTTGAGGCTTCGCTACTGAAGGAGGGTAGTTGAGATTTATATCGCTGGTAGGTGGTGCGTCTGCTGATAAAAGCGTATATTTCCCTGTGGTCAAGGAATAGCTGGGTCCATATTTGGCATGAACTCTGATGGTAAGTATAGGCTTTAAAAGCTCAAAATGAGAATCGTACTGGTTATAAAGGTCATTTAAAAGGTTTGGCATTTCAAAAATATCTCCTACATAATGCTCAGAAATACTTGAGGCAACCTCTATCCAAGGACTTGTATAAGTAGAAGGTGTTGGAAGAGTAAAATTTACTTGATAAGAGTACTCCCATACATATAAAATACCTGAAGTATTGGGAACTGGAATAATTTGAGGAACAAATTTAAACTCTTCACTATCTTTTCCATAACAATGACCACCTGGTACATTTGCTCCCTCATATGGTTGAAAATTTAGGAAACCGTTGGGCTTATACAAAGCCTTCGTGTCAATAGTAAAAGGATTATTGGGCAATAAATATTGAATGCTTCCTTTCATGCCTGTACTTCCACCTATCTGAAAATCGAAATTGCTATCATAACCAGGTCCTACCAAAGTAAAATCAATAACTTGTGTAGCTGAAAAATTGGGTACTGCACAGAATACTGATGAACAAGCATCAAAGCCTCCACAAACAGTCAAATAGTCAGCTAGTGCAAAAGCATCAGCTCTCCACTCCTGAACAAATAATTTGATATTGTTTGGAGGGTTTGTGGGGTAAGGTATATCTATATTCCCACTGGAGAGTAATACATAACCTTGATTGGCATTTACTACGTCTGTGCAAAATACTTCAGTGCCAGCAAGTGCTCCTGAGTCAAAGCTATAAAACACCTTAAATAAAGCAGGGGTAGGATTGGTGTGAGCTTTGTAAAAGCCTTCAATATTAAGCTTGATTGTTCCTTGAGCCTTTATAGATAAAGGATTCAAACCATATACCAAAAGAAATACAATCAAAAAAAGTGATTTTGTAAAAATATTCATAGTGTATGAATTTTATTATATTCCTGCAAAATTATACAAAATAAAAGGAAAAAATAAAAAGATGTATGAAAAAAACAAAAAATGAATGAAATAAACTGTTTAGCTTCTCTATCAGTATTTTAACCTCAAAAAGAGCGAGTTTTTTCATGTAAGTTTTATCCTGTTTTTTGGCTTTTGGTAACCTTAAAAGTCTTTGAATTTGTCATGAGTACTGTAAAGCCTTCTAAAATTCACTAACATTGCACAAGGAGCATTTTCAAATATTCAAAATCTTTTCTAACTTTACAGAAAATATAACTCTATTTTACCATGAGAACCATCTACTCATTTTTTGTTCCATTATTACTTGTTTTAGGTGCTTGTAAAAAGAAGGGTAATGATACCCCCGCCCCACAACCTCCTACTATCACCTCTTTTAATCCTACTAGTGCAGAAATTGGAGCTACTGTAACCATTTCTGGAAAGAATTTTTCAGCTACTACTACAGATAACGTTGTGCAATTCAATGGTGTAGATGCCACTGTAACCAAAGCCACTGCTACTGATTTGACGGTTACTGTTCCTCAAGGAGCTACCACAGGACCTATTACAGTATCCGTAGGTGGTTTAAATGCTACCAGCACCAGTAGTTTTACGGTACTCAAATGGATTAAAAAAGCGGATTTTGCAGGAGATGGTAGAAATGATGCTGTGAGTTTTGCGATTGGAAACAAGGGCTATATTGGAACTGGAAATGATAATGTAAATAATAGAAAAGATTTTTGGGAATATGATGTGGCAACAAATGTATGGACACAGAAAGCGGATTTTGGGGGTACAGCAAGAACACAGGCAGTGGGCTTTGCCATTGGAAGCAAAGGTTATATTGGTACAGGCAGGGAAGGAGCAACCAATTATACCAAGGATTTTTGGGAGTATGACCCTGCTACAAACACTTGGACACAGAAAGCGGATTTTGGGGGTGTAGCAAGAAATGGTGCTGTGGGTTTTGTCATTGGAAATAAAGGCTATTTAGGCACTGGATTTGATGGGACTCGCAAGAAAGACTTTTGGGAATATGACCCTGCCACAAATACATGGACACAAAAAACCGACTTTGGGGGTACAGCAAGACTTAATGCAATGGGTTTTAGTATTGGAAACAAAGGTTATGTTGGTACTGGAACAAGTAATACTGGCAGTCAAAAAGACTTTTGGGAATATGATGTGGCAAGTAATACATGGACACAAAAAACCGACTTTGGAGGGGCTGATAGAAGTAGAGCCGTAAGTTTTACTATAAATAACAAAGGTTATATTGGATTAGGTTCAGGCTCGGCAGGCTCTCCAAAAGATTTTTGGGAGTATGACCCCACAACTAATGCTTGGACACAAAAAGCAGATTTTGGTGGTAATACTGGTGGAAGTGGTGGTGCTAGTTTTTCTATAGGCACAAGAGGTTATGTTGTAGCTAATAAAGATTTTTGGGTATATGTGCCTTAATGGGTGTCAAAAAAATGCTATATTTTATCACCAAGACCACTAATGTAGTGGTCTTTTTTCTATCAAACCATGATGAAACTCTATAAACTATTCATATTAGGCGTATTACTTGGCAGTTGTCAAGAAAACAATACTGAAAATCGTGTGATTGCTCGCCAAACAGATAGCTCCTTGTTAGAAACTAAGGAAAGTAATACATCACCAAACCCTTATCAAAAGGCTTTGATAGAAGTGAAAATTGTTCCCTCTCAAGAAAATACCTTTGGCTATGAAATCTGGATAGAAGGACAAAAAACGATTCATCAGCCTACCATCCCAAGCATGGCAGGAAGCAGGGGCTTTCAAAGCAAAGAACAAGCCCAAAAAGTAGCTGATTTTGTGGTTTCAAAGATAAGAAACAATCAAATGCCTCCTTCTATTTCTCCAAAGGAATTGGATAGTCTAGGAGTACTCAAATAAATTGATTCGTTTTTATTTTTAGCAAGAAAATTGTAGTTTAGTGAATAAAACAGAGTTTCAATGAAAAAATATATTTTACTAATCGTTTTAGTGTTTTGTGTAAATATGGGATTTGCACAAAGATATAGAGCAGAGTCCATTGAAGAAGGTTTACAAAAAGGACCCGATAAAGCCATTTCTTTAACTATTAAATATAGCAACAAATATATTCCTGATATTAGTAAGCTTTCTCTTTTCACTAATATAGAAGAGCTTACAATTCAATCAGCCTCTGATTTCCCTATAGAAATAGTAAAACTTCCAAACTTACAAGAATTAATTTTGGAGGATTCCAAAAAAACATATGCTTTGCCTAAAGAGATTGCTAAACTTACAAAGCTCCATTATTTAAAAATTGATAGCGTTTCTTCTATTTCTGAAGAACTATTTGAAATTACCAGTATGAAAACCCTACATCTAAGTGGTAATTTCAATAAAATATCAAAATCTATAGGTAAACTCACTATATTAGAATCTTTATACTTAGAAAGTAAAAAGGGTTTTATACTTCCTAGTGAGATCCAGAATTTACAAAAGTTACAATATTTTAATCTTAAAAATCCTGATGCTCTTTTTACTAAATCTATTTATAGGTTAAGCAATCTTTGGACATTGAATTTTAAAAGTAAGAAACCACAAAATATTTCTGATTCTTTATCTTATTTAAAAAACTTAATAAATTTGAGAATAGATGCTCCTATCAAATCTTTACCAAATAAAATAGGTGATTTATCCCTTTTAACTCATTTAACTTTATTAAATTGCTCAATCAATGATTTACCAGCCTCTATGCAAAAACTTAGTAGGTTACAAGAATTATTTATTGTAAATTCATCTCTCCCCAAAATGCCTTCTATTATTTTTTTGATTCCAAGACTTGAAAACATTATGCTTGATGGTAATCAAATAGAAAAAATAGAAGAGGATTGGAATAAATTATTATCTCTTAAAAGTTTTAGTGCATCCAATAATCCTATTAAATTTTTGCCTGCACATCTACCTCCAAAATTAGGAAGCTTGAGTCTTTCTAATACTTTGATTACAACTTTGCCTTACAATTGGCATAGTGGTAAAAGAACACAGTACTTTTTAGATTATATAGAAGCTTATAATGCTCCTATTTCACAAGAAGAACAAACTAAAATTAAAGAAACTACACACATCAAAGTCCTTTTAGGCAAAAAAGAATTAATTTATGATTATAATAGATAAGTAATTTTGTACTTGATTCCCAAAAAATATCCTTTTTTTAAGCTATATATTCCATTAAAATTGAAATAATTAGTTTGGTACAAAAAATTATTCGTAGCTATTATAAAAAGCTCTGAAATACTATCATTTAACTCCTCTTCTATTTTGCCCCAAAAGTGATTCTCTTTTGGTCCAAGTCCATTATCCCTAATAATTTTTGCTGATAGTTCAATATCTGTCATCACTTTGGTAACTGTACCAAGACTTATTGATTTCCAAGAGTCTTTTGTAATAATTTGTGCTTTGTATTCATTATCTACTTTATGTATTTTTATAATAGCTTGATTATCAGAAAGCATCTGTCCTCCATTTGCCTCATACTTTGCTTTGTTATAATATGAGGATGTTAAAGTATAGGTAGTCCAATTCTTTAATGCAGTTTCTGACCGCATTTTATTCCTTATTTTAAGCAATATTTCAGGAATCTCCTCTACTTGAGGTGTTTTTAAATAATTTGTGTAAAAAAGGTTTGCAAATAGATAGCCTGCATCATCTTTAACAATATTTGAAGTTCCTATTACACTTTGAGCTCCAGCTTCGTGGAAAGCATCTGCTACTGAATTTACTCCTAATCTTGTTTCACAGGCATTTAATACAACTAGTTCAGGGCTTCCAATTTTTAAATTTAGTATCTCTCCATAGGTAATTTGTCCATTTTTTCGCTCAGGTTTTCTAATTAAAGGTTGGCAATCGTCTCCTATGTCTGTGTGTGTATAGAGCATTCCTGCTACATTTTCATAAATACCATGAGATGCCAAGTGTATAACTGGAAGTTTTTCTCTTTCATTATCATTGATTTTTCTTTTTACAGTATCCTCTGTTTTATTCAAAAGATATAATGCTTTGAGTTGGTAATTATTTTGTTTAGCTATTTCAAGCACCATAGGTTCTTCTTGTTTAGCCATAGGCAAGTTGTCATCTTGGCAACTTCCATTTGTTGATTTATGCTTATAAAAAGCTTCTATATAAGTTCTTATTATTTTACCACTTGTGTTCATTCTTTTGTAATCATTTTCCCAACCCTCCACAAAAATAGCTGTTTTTTGTTCTGCAAGGCAGGCTGCTGTCTTTTCTTCAGGCGAGAGTCCTGATTCTATGAAAAAGTATTTTTGGGAGGTAAAAAGAGCTCCTTTTTTGTTTTTATAACGAGTCTCATAGTTTTCAACAATAAATAAAATAAATATTCTTTCAGGAGCATTAGAAGATTCTTTGATAGTTTGAACCAAATCTTTTTGAAGCGTAGAAATATTTTTATTTTGAGTGATTTGATCTTTATTTTCTCTGTTAAAACTACCTATTACTTTTTTTAAGTTTTTTTCATTTTGTACACTACTTTTTTGAGTATAGAAAGTATGCCCTAAAAAGTAACGACCATGAAAAACATAAAGTTTTAAATCAGATGATGTTTTAGCGTTATAATTATCATTAAAGAGAACTAACTCTCTAATAGCATCTAAATACAATTCTGAATAAGATGCCGTATCACTACTGACAGGTAAAATATGTTCTGAGTTATCTTCTCCATTGATATACTCCTTAAAAAAGAAATCTCCATCTGGAGTTACCTCATAATTAAAAACAATCTGTTTAGGTTTTGATTTTAATATTTGAGCAAACTTCTTTAAATTCTTCTGATAAGTAGAATCTGTGGTTGGTTTTGCTTGAACTTGCATTATTGCAAGTAGCAAAACAGAATAAATCAATACATTAGTATATATCTTTTTCATTATCTTTGAATAGTAATAGATTCTAATAAAAAGTCTTTGATATTTGCTTTTAAAGCATTTACAATTTGTGTCTCTTCTTTTCTTGCTTTGAGTTCTTGTAAAATAAACTCTACTACATCTTTGCCAAGTTCCTTGAATCCATCTCCCAATGCTTTCATATCTGACTCTTGAGCATAATTTGTAACAATAGCTATGACCAATTCAGACAACATTTTATTATCCTCTGCTTCATAATAAAAGCTTCCTTTGCTTACAAAATCTTTGATAGTGGGAGAAAAGTTACTAACATCTTCTATTTCTTTTGCTTCTGAACTGATTCCAATAGATACACCTTCTGTTTCTATTTCTGGTTTCCCAACAATATTCTCTACATTTTGTTCTTTTTGCTTAAATGTACTGATTTTACTGCTCATTCCACTTGTTGCTTCCTGTCCTAATTCTCTAGTAGCTCTCCATAAAATCTTGACAAACTTCACAAGAGCATCTTTCCAATAAGACCCTGCATCTTGATATGCCTTCTTCACTGCCTCTCTTGCTTTCTTTAACTCTGCCTTTGCCTTGGCTTTGTCAGTTTCACTGGCATTGGGATCATTTTTAATCCTTTCATATTCATCCTTGGCAGCTTCTAAAGCAGTTTGGCTTGACTTTAGTTCTTGCAATAAATCATCTGGAAGGTACTTCAACATAAGTTCCATCACTTGTTCCATTTTAGCAAGAACCTCATCAATCTTAGCTAGTGTAGTCTCTGCCTGAGCCAGCAGGGCGTCTATTTCAGTAAATAAACCATTGACGTTGTTTATAACTTCATCTGAAAGCACTTGAATACCCATGCCTACCACTATGATTCTACCATCCACAAAACGGTTTTCACTGTTTACTAGGATATTATCAAACTTAACTTTCACCTTTGCCCTGTTTGCAAGAGGAAACACCATCATCCCTTCTCCACTGAATCTGCCTGATGACCCTCCACTGGTAACTCTTGTAACCTTCACATCAAAATCTGCTGCTTGGATTGTATCATTGGGGCTTAGAGTTGTTTTTGGTACTTGATTGGTTAAATCAATCGTATTCTGAGGTAAGCCGCAAGATATACTTTCTTGAGCTAGTGCTGGCGTGGTAAACTCTTGGACACTTCCTGCTCCATTTCCCAATTCCCCACAAAATCCTCTTACTTGATACTCGTATACTGTGTTCGCCTCTAAGTTATCAATCAAAGCATGACCCAACTGAGTGGTGTTCGTAAAAGCCCATTCTGTGCTGTTTGTTGATTTCTTTCTATATTCTACTCTAAATGTTGTGTTTCCTGCCCCAGCCTGAAAACTTACCTTTGCACGAATTGCATTTAACACTTCGACTGAAGAAGATGTGGGCATAGCACAAGGCTCTCCATAGGTAAGCACCGACACTTCACTATAGCCTCTGTTTTTGAATAAATCAATACCAGTAGTGCCATCGAGGCTTAACTCTCTTGCCCTTACTCTCCAGGCATATCTGGCACCCAGTACCAAATTCGGTTCTGCAATGCCATAGACAAGTTGAGTGCTGCGGGTACTAGTCTGAAATATCGGAATCGAATTTAAGACTGCATCATTGGGGTTTCGAGAGGCAGGAATGAGTTGCACGAGTGTGAACTCATATTCCACATTTCTTGCTGCATTAGGGCTACTCGTATGTCTTGGTGTCCAAGAAAATGCCATACTCTGCTGTGGTAGTGGTCTAACTTTTTCCTCCTGCATGGGAAAATTCAGCAAGGGAGGGTCATTTAAAAGAAGCCATGCTGTAGAATTACTGATTTGTGGATTAGACACTGCAATTTCTCTATTATAATCCATCACCTCAAAACGAATTCTATAGAAACCTTCTGGAAGTCTTTTGTTTGCTTCATATTCAGTTCTTGATATGCCTTGAAAAAGCAAGTTTTCACTTCTAAAATAGCCTTCTAAGTCTGAACCCAAGAATCTTTCATTCACCCCTCCATTCAAGAAAATGGGAGCTGGCTTATAGTCTGGTCTTGTTTGGATGGTCAAATTATTTCCTTCAATCACGAGCCTTAATCTCACTGCATAATTAGAGACACTGTTATCTTGAAGTAATAAGTTTACTGCTAATCTTGTTGAACCTACCTGAGTATAATCAGGCAAATACAATGAATAAGGAGCTTGTAATTCAGTTCTGCATATCACTGGAAAGGTTTGTGCATGGGCATTGTTTATTGTACAATGAACAAGAATCAATACAATCATCAATTTCCAGTGAAAATGGATTACTAATAATTGTTCCTTGACAAATTGTTTCATATTTTGTCTTTTTCTTACTTGCATAGCATTCTCTTTTCTTCTCTTTTTTTGGAATATTTTGATGCCTTCAAAAGGCTTTTTAATCTGTTTTTTACTTGTATTTCAGTTCTTTTTGTTTTGATAGGTATTAGTTCAGTAAAGATACATTTTTTCATTCGTTTTTAATAGCAGATGCTTCCTATTTTTATCAAAGTATTCTTTTTTGATATTAAACTTACATCTCTGTCTCTGAGTCTTTTATTTTACTTATCTTTGCACTTTGAACATGCTCACTATGCAAAAACTTTACTTTCTTCTTCTTCTTTGGGGAGTGATGGTTTCTTCTGCCTTCTCTCAACAACTTGACCAGATTGGAAAAGACAAAAATCCTTTGAAATTGAATGGAGGAATTTCTACTTCTCATGTGTTTTATACAGCCTCTGGTATTGAACAAAGAAGAGCTCCTTATAACTATTTCATTACTGGAAACCTGAATGCTGATTTATATGGTTTTAGTGTCCCTTTGTCTTTTAGCATTTCTAATCAAAATACCTCTTTTCAACAACCTTTCAACCAGTTTAGCCTCTCTCCTTCTTATAAGTGGGTGAAAAGCTATATTGGTTGGAGTAGTATGTCTTTTTCTAATTACACCCTTGCTGGACATTTGTTCAATGGGGTGGGTGTTGATTTAACACCTGAAGGAATTGTGCAGGTTTCTGCGATGTATGGAAGGCTTCAGAAGGCTGTGGCAATAGAAAGAGATACTGCTTTTTTGAATGCTAATTTAATTACCAATCAACCTGCTTTCAAAAGAATGGGGGCTGGTGTGAAAACTACCCTCAAATACAAAAAAGACCAAGTAGATTTGATTCTTTTCAGAGCTTGGGAAGACCCTAATTCCATTGGATTTGTGCCTGATAGTCTTCAATTAAGACCTCAAGATAATTTGGTGCTTTCCATCAATGCTCAAAAAAGCCTTTTTGATGTCTTGAAACTTTCTGCTGAATTTGCTTCCTCAGCCATTACAAGAGATAGAAGAGCCCTTGAACCCAGTGGGATTTCTAATCTTTATGGAAATTTGGGTGGTTTCTTTAGAACTAATGCCTCTACTGCTGTGTATCATGCTTTCAAATCATCACTCTCTTATCAACATTCTAAATTTACACTAGGAGCCAATTATGAAAGAATAGAGCCTGAATACAGGACTTTAGGAGCTTATTTCTTTAACAATGATTTAGAAAACATCACTGGTTCTTTTGCTACAAGGTTCTTGAAACAGAAAATCCAGTTTTCAAGTAATATGGGAGTGCAAAGAAATGATTTGAGAAATGAAAAAATTTCTAAAATGAATAGAGTGGTGGGTTCAGCCAATGTTTCTGCTGCCATTAGTTCTAAAGTGAATGTAGCTACTTCTTATTCTAATTTCCAAACGTTTACAAACATTCGTTCAAACTTTGTTACACTCAATCAAGGAAGTGCTTTTGATAATTTGGATACCTTAAATTATCGTCAGATTTCTCAGAATGCCACCTTGAATGGCTCTTATCAGATTGCTTCTTCTTCCAAACAAAGTCAAATGCTTTCAGCCAATATTGTCTATCAAACTTCTTCAGATAATCAAGATTCTTTATCCAACAAAGCTCAATTCTACAATTTCAATGTGGCTTATTCATACAATTACAATCCATCTCAATTAGGGATTACTTTTTCTTTCAATGCCAACAAGAATGAAGTAGAGGGAGGAAATTCTTCCACTTTTGGACCCACCATTGGGGTTTCTAAACCAGCCTTCAAGAAACAACTCAAAAACAGTGTGTCTGTTTCCTTGAATAATGCCTATCAGGAAAGTTTACTAGGAAATAGTATTTTGAATTTCAGATATTCTACTTCTTATACCCTTAAAAAGAAGCACAACTTCAATTTGAGTTTGGTGGCTCTCAAGAGAACACAGCCTCTTTCAGCCAATGCTCCAAGGTCGTTTAATGAATTTACAGCTACTTTTGGATATAGTTACAATTTCTCCATTTTGGGAAATAAAGAGAAAAAGTAGCAAATATGACAAATTTGGTAAAAAATTAATCTTTCAAATAACTCATAGGCAAGTATTTACAATCGAAAAAACACTTTTTATAAGCGAAAAAACAGATCTTATCCGTCAGACTTTTGGCTTAGACCTCCCTCCCTTTTAGGTAGTTAAATACTTGATTATAAATACTTTTTATTTCTAAAAAAGACA
>LJIE01000007.1 GCA_001281695.1 bacterium 336/3
GATGATATTGCTCATTTATATCAAAAAGATGAACCCCATTTAAAGCAAACTACTCTTCACTGGAGGATTCATCATCTTGTCGAAAAAGGGATATTCAAAATTGGAAAAAATATAGTTTTCAACCCAAACTTAGATAAGAAAACTAAAACGATTTACAATAAAATTAAGTCCTCTTTTCCTTTCATTGAATTTTGTATCTGGAACACTTCTGTATTTAACGAGTTTTCATTACATCAATCCAACAAGAATTTTACACTCATAGAGGTAGAGAAAGATAGTGCTGAATCTGTTTTTCTTTTTCTAAAGGAGCAGAATCATAAAGTTTTTTTCAATCCCAATGCAGAAATATTAGAAAGATATGTTTTTGATGCTTCAAACCCAATTATTGTCAAATTTTTAGTTTCAGAAGCACCTCTTCAAAAGATTAAAAACTACAATACCATTAGCCTTGAAAAATGTTTAGTGGACTTATATTGTGATAAAGAATTATTTAGCTTTTATCAAGGTAAAGAGAAACAAACTATTTTTAAAGAAGCCTATCATAAATATACAATTAATAACACCAAACTCTTGAGATATGCATCAAGAAGAGGAAAGAAAAAAGAAATAGAAAATTACATTCAACAAATCAATATTCAATGATACAAAAAGAGTTGACTAATATAGATTAGATAAATCAGGTAGTTAAATCTAATAACAATACCCTGATAATAAGCAATTTATTTTTAATTATTAGCATATTGTCTGGTTTTTTGTCAAAATTGTTTACCTTCCCTAAATTTCAATAGAGTCTCTTATTCTATTTTATGTTTCTTTAATAATTCTGCAAAATTTTCTCCGCCCCATCCAGTTTGTAAGCTTTTATTTCTTTTATAGATTTCAAGTATTTGTTTGTTAATACTTTTATCTTGAAAAGCAATAAGTGTTTCTGTTGCTTTCAAGTAAATATATGGATTAGTTTCTTTTTCCAGTCTGTCTAAAAGGGATGTGATAAAAACCTTCTCTTTGAGTTGTAAAGCTTTATTAGCAAATATTGGAAAGTGATGAACATTTATACCTCTGATATTTTTGTTGATTAACTCAATAGCAACAAATCTGTTCCTAGCCAAGATAGAATCAAGCATTATCTCCAACAAATCTGGAGATTTTTCATCTGTTTTATCAAGTCTTACTTTGGTATAGTAAAAATCATCTGCATTCTCGATTGTTTTTTTTGCAAGTTCAAATGCTTTTTCTGCATTTTTATAATAAAGTATCTTGAAATTTTGCAAATCTACTAGATTTTCATCCTCCCACATTCTCCAAAGCAATGGTTCATAAATAGGACTATAAAATTTTTCTAAAGCTCCAAAAATAAATTCCATATGATATTTTTGTATATGCTTATGTTTGACTTGAGTAAATGGAATCTGAAGTAATTCAAGGGCTTTATCATTTTTATAACTAGCAATTGTAGCATACATTCCTCTCCAAGCTGAGTCAAAATGATCATCACCTAATGTCTCTATTAACTTATTTTGGAGAAATGGCAGAAAATCAGGGTGAGGGAATAAAGCCATTGCTTGGTAGGTATAATAATCATTTTTGTTATTGAGTATCAAAGAAACATCTTGTTCTCTCTTATATTTGGCTATTGCCACTAAAGCAGACTGATTTTTTTCTTTTATCACCAATTCTCTTACTCTTTTGTAAAAGGATTCTGTTAATTCTGCTCTATCAATTGCATCTTCCTTAGCATATAATTGGTTAGGTGTATAAATAAGAATACTGTCTAAATATTTAGACTCAGATACTGACAACTTTCTTACATCTGAGTTAATACAATTAATAAAAAAGTCTCCTACTTTCTCTTCATCTCTAATACAACCAAATTGAGTTGATACAAATTCATCATCATCAATGTGTTTGATAATAACTGGAAGTAAATCTACAGATTGGATATAAGATAAAGCCCAAAAGGCATAACAGCGAACAACACCATTAGGATGGTTTGTTAGTTCTAATAACTCTTTTTGGGTTGCTTTATTTCTTAGTTCTATGAAGTTATCATACTGTGGAGGCTTTATTCCTTCATAATAAACTGCGTTGCCCATCACTTGATTAACATCTTTAATTCTTTTGATAATTTCTTCTATTTTCTTAGAAATTTTAGTCTTATCAAAATGATATTGCCCAAAACAGCTAGAAGTACATATTAAAGTAATGATGATAAGAATATATTTCATATGTCTATATTGACAAGTTATGAGTGGTTTATTTACAATAGACTTAATTATTTTTTTGAGGATTTAACAAATAGTCCTTACTCATTATTTTTCTTCTTTAAAAAGTTCTTCTAAAATATCCTTATAATTGGTGTATTTGTAGAGTTTTCTTTCTTTCAAAATAGAACCAAGTAATAAATCCTTCATTTCCTTTTCACTTCCATTTTCTTTGTTTAAGCAAATTAGATGTGTTAAAAGTGTTTCGTAATATTTATTCAAATAATAACCTTTGTAACTTTGCTTTCCTTTTCCCTGCTCAATGTTCATTTCAAAGTCCATAAAATAAAAGTCTGTATATTGATAATAAGTGCTTCCATTGAATGTTGGATACTTTTTTATATTATCAAATGCTTTTGTTGTGTTTGGAGGATTCGCAACATTCATATATCCCCAAACAGTCTTACCACAATAATCCATACATCGTAAAAAGAAAATGCCTTTTTCTGTATCATCTTTGAGTTTATAGTCCTTGAGTTGAAAATTAATTTTTGAGAAATCAAATGGCTGATTTTTGTTTCCAACTGCTGTAAATAACATCCCATAATAATTATCCACTAATTCATACATTGGAATATTTGCATTCATCAAACTATCAATAAGTTTATTATTATCTGCCCGATTCTCTTCATTTAGATTCAAATTAATAGCATTGATTATAAAAATTTGTTTCAAAGTTTGGTCATCAGGTCGAGACAAAAACTTTCGAGTTAAAAGTTGGTTTTTTGTTGTAATCGTTTGAATAATAAAGTCTATTCCAACTTTTAAATTTTTCGGAACATTTGCTTTAATATCCTTGAATACTTGCTTCGTTGGCTCATTACGAAACATGAAGTCTTTGTATATCTTGCTAATTTCAATAAGTTTAGTAGTATTTGTCTGACCAAAAGTAAAAACTGTCAAATAAAGTCCTAAAAGTGTTAATATTGTTTTTTTCATTGTAATATCTTGATGATTATAAACTTATTTCTTAATAATTTTAATTGAAAATGACTGCTCTTTGGTATTTGTTATTTTCATAAAATACAATCCAGTAGGCAAAGAACTTATATCAAAAGCTATTGTATTTGAATTGATGATTGTTCTATTCAATAAAGGAATTTCCACTCCTTTTGCATTGATTAGATGAATGTCAACATCCAACTGTTTCAATCCCTGAATATACACTATATCACTAGTAGGGTTTGGATATAAGAATATATCTTTTCCTTTTACTCCATCAATACTAGACAAGATAATAGAAACTGTCTGTTTTGAATTTGCAGCATTATAATTGGTATTTCCGTTTTGAAAAGCTGTAATATCTGCTATCCCTGTTCCCAAAATAGTAGCTGTATTACCTGAAATACTAATCACAGAGGTATTAGAAGAACCAAATTGAACTGGTAAACCCACTGAAGAAGTTGCTTTTAGAGTAAAACTTTCTGGTGTCCCTGAAAATGTTTTTGCTGGAATTACTTCAAAAGTGATGGTTTGATTAGCTTTATTAACCACTAGTGGCTGAATAATGTCTGTAGGATTGTAATTATCATTTTCTACTTTAGATAAAGCATATACTCCAGCATCTGGATCAAAATCCATGGTTTCTCCACCAAATAAACCTGCTATATAAATACTACCATCTGTACCATTCGCTATTGATCTACCAAGATTAGCTATACCCAATGACATAGGTCTCATAGTTTTACCCCATACCAAATTAAGGTCTTGTGCAATGATAATATTAACAGAGAATATCAAGAGAATGAGTAGAAAGATTTTTTTCATAGTGTTCATGGTTTTATAACTGTTCAAAAATAAATAAAAATATACACTTAGTCAATAAATAGCTTATAAACAAATCATTAACAACTTTTAATATTTTATTTGAGAATTTGCACCCAACCTTTGTATTCTTCTCTACTTTCTTCCCTGATAAGTCTATAATAATACAAAGCTACTGGCAATTTACCTCCATTCCAGTCATTTTTATAAGTATTATTTTCATAAACCAATAATCCTCTTCTATCATAAATTTGTAATTGCCAATTTCCTTTCTTGATGCCTTTTATATAAAAAGCATCATTGATACCATCATTATTGGGTGTAAACACATTAGGAATGAAAATACATTTTTCTTCTTTTATCTCAATGGAATCTCTGAAAACACCATAAGGGCTTGTAATTTCAGCCCAATAAATGCCTGCTTCTTTGATGGTTATTTTGTTATTGATTTCCCCTGTACTCCATTTAAGAGGGTAAGAACTCAAAAGTAATGGCAAACGTACTTCCAAAGTGATTTCTTCTTCTGTACAGGCATTAATAAATTCCCCTGTTTGATTGGAAGTGAAAATATCAAATTCACACTGTTCTAGTTTTATCTCAATGGAGTCTCTCAAGACTCCATAAGGACTTGTAACATCAACCCAGTAAATTCCTGCATTTTTTACTATTATTTGACTATTTGTTTCCCCAGTATTCCATTGATAAGTATAAAAAAGTTGAGAAGGCAATGTTTTTGCTTCTAAAGTGATTTCTTTTCCTATACAAGTATTAATATCCTCTCCCAAATCAACGGTTAATGTATTAGGTGTAGCATTAGTGGATGTTAAATCGTATGTTGAAGCAGCTCCAAAAACGATATAATCATAAGACCTAATGAAACCACCAACTTGTCTGTTTTCCATATCCAATTCATAGAGAGAAGATCCTATAAAATCTGTTGAAATTATATATGATTTTGAATAAGAACCATAGTTTATGGAAAATGTACCATACACATTATCTTCTGAAGCCATATAAAAGCGACTTTGAGATGGATTTATCATATCTATTTCTATGATACAGGAAGTAATACTTGAAGTATCCAAGCAGGCTAAAAAGAGTTTTCGGTTATAGAAAAATAAATCTCCTGCTGGAATAAAGTTTGGTGGTAATATTCCAATAGTACTAAAAACACCTGTTGTCAAATCATATTTATAGAATACACCTACATCTACTCCATTAATATATTCTGAGCCACATGCATACAGGAAATTATTGTTATCTGCTACCAAAGCATTCACAGAACCAGTGGTTGGAAATGCTCCCAAGAAACGACAACTACCATTAAATTCTTTGATATACAAATCTCCCCAAGATGACAGATAATATGTGTTACTATCTTTGTCAATTGCCATATCAGTATAAAAATCGTCTGGTATTTGGCCTAAAGAGCAATTATTTTGTAAAATTTCACTATTATTTGAAATGTCGAATTTATATACACCATTGGCAAATACATCTGAGGTGTTTACATAAAATGACTGAGAATAAGACTTAAGGGATAATAATATTAGAATGAGAATTGCTAACTTTTTCATGATTTACATAGTGTACGTATTTATCAATTTTTGACAAAGGTAACTAATAATGAATGATTTATAATTTGTATGTAAGAAAATTAAAAATTTTGAATGTAAAATTTTATAAAAATTTGATATAGTTTACATTAAAGATAGTAGCATTCCTATTAATTATAGAAATTCATTGTAAGATTTACTATATAAAGAAAGATTGTTCTGTTTAAACAGTCTAAAAAAATGGGGATTAGTAAATGTTTCTTGAGAGAAGATGAATAAGAAACAACTTTTTTATATCATCTATAGCATTTATGTACAATAAAAATGTTTCCATCATCCTACCATACATTGCCAAGCTGTTTTTTAATCTATTAATTTCCTAAAAAGTTCATCATTATTTTATTAAACTGACTTGATTGTTCTATATTAGGAAGATGTTTAGACTTTTTTATTACCTCAAGTTTGCTATTTTTTAAATGATTTTTTAATTGAGAACCAATGCTAGTTGGTATAATATCATCATACTCACCCCAAACTAATAATATAGAATGCTCAATTAAATATTCTTTTTGGGCATATAATTCAAGATTTGACTTCAGTTCTACAATTAGCCTTTCCCAATTTTCAATATTAGGCAAACACAAATTGTCATACAAAACTTTATAAATAAAATTTGGAATAAATTGTTTGAGATAATAGGCTGCTTTAAACTGCTTTTTGAAGCCTATATAATTTCTAGGTGCAAATAATTCTTCTATTTTGTTAATCTGATATACTTGACAGATTGTTTCTAAGTCATTTGTAGTGAGGTACTTTATTGGAGAGTCAATTAATATTAATTTGTTTACTATTTCTTTGTTTTGTACACAGAACTCAATTGCTATTAAGCCACCATACGAAAGACCCATCAAATCAAACTTTTGTAATCGTAATCTCTCAACTATAATTTTAACTAGATTAATTTGATCTTGAAGTTGGTATTTATTATTCTGTACCGTTTTTCCAAAATATAAGAGATTTGGAACAATGACTCTGTACTTTTGGGAAAGTATAGCAATTTGTTTATACCACTGATATTCTGTCTGAACACCAAAACCATGTAGTAAAATAATAGCCTCTGAGTCTCTATTATTATCCCAATAATCAATAACTAAATCATCTGCTTTTATATCTCTGTTTTGGAAACCATTGTCTAAAAATCTATTCCAGATAAATTTTTTAGTAAACTTAAAAATCAAACTCATTTATACATTTCTTTTAGGTGTTTTAATTGGGTACCATTTAGCATATATAAGTTTGTATCACATGGTATTTTTTATTTTATTCATTGTTTCTGTGTCAATTCCAGCAGATTCAACATAAATTTCATCAAAGCCTACTGAATCTGTTATTCCAATACCACCATTTGGTTTTAACTCAAACTTGTCCTCAAGAATAATACGAAAATTAAAATTATCAAGGTTAGAAATTCCCTGATTCTCAAAATCTTGTTGGATAGTTGTCTGATACTTTTTGTAGTTATTCTTTGCAATTAAATTACCACCAATGCTACCCATACTTTCATCAATAATTGAGAAATTTACTTCTCCAATGTTATCATTATTTACATATAAAAAACCTTTCATTATCTTAAATCATTTTATTACTTCCAATTATATCTCTTTTTGGTTTCAGTTATGTGAGAAAGATGATGGTTACAATGCCAAGCATACATACCTATATTTTCATCAACTCTAAAAGTTTTTTCATGTTCTGGATGAATAAATGTTCTTACTAATTGTTCATCCATTAAATTGTTAAGTAAAACCGTCCATCTTTCATGAATGCCTTCCATTATTTTTAATGATGATTGAATAGGCATATTTTTGGAATCTAGCAATTCAGCCCAACGTTCTTCAAAATATGGTTTTATTGTAGGTTGTTCTTCTGTTAAGGTAAGTTTTAAACGAATTAAACTGTTCATATGACTATCTGCACAATGATGAACTACTTGTCTTATTGTCCAGCCTTCAGGTCTGTATGGAGTATTGAGTTGCTCTTCTGTTAAATTAATGACTTCTTTTGAGAGTCTTTCAGGAAATGTTGAAATTTCAGCAATCCAATTATTCAATATGTCTCTGGTTATAGTTGTTGGTTTATCAAACTTTCCAATTGGGAATTTTAATTTTTCAATGTCCATTATATTTGTATTTTAGCCTGTTTCGATTAAGTTTAGCTATTCTTTTAATTGAGATTCTGCTTGTCTATAGTTGGCACTTAGCCCTTCTTTATCAACTTGTTGATTATCAAATACTAAAATTCATTGATAGATGTGCTTTGGTGTACTTTCTAAAATTTGGCTTAATACAATCAAACATCATCTTTTAAAATATTTTTGTTTGAGAATCTATTTTCTGTTCCATAATTCACTTCCCAGATAAAGCCGTTTAGTTAATAATTCTTCATAAATAGAGTTTACATTGTCTCCATTTAAAAAAATTAAATAACCATTTTTGGATTTAGGAAACCAAACTGCTAAAGTGCTTACTCCTGGGTCTTTTCCTGAATGTAATAAAGCATACTCCTCATTACTAAAATTAGTTAAAATTTCCCAACCCAGCCCAAAAAAATCATTTTCTTTTAGCTTGACTTGGTGTTTTTTCATTTCTTGATAAAGATTTTCAGAAATACCAGCTCCATTGATTACATATTCTAAAAACTTTCCATAATCTTCAACTGTAGTTAAAAGATTTGCTGCAGCATTAGCTTGATAATACTTTACTGTTTCTATTTTCTCGCCTTTTTCATTAAAGTTTTGTGCATACCTTTTTTCATCCATTTCATTTTCCCACCAAAAACGTGTATCCAACATTTTCAGAGGGTCAAATAAAAGCTCTTTTGCAAGAGTTTCTATACTTTTACCAAGTTTCTTTTCAATGGCTTTTCTTAAGTATTCAAAACCTTCACCTGAGTATTGATATTTTGTTCCAGGGTCAAATTGAAAGGATAATTTATTGGATGGATGCATATAACGCCAATTTGGAAATCCTGTTTGATGTGTTAAGATGATTCTGGGTGTCAGCTTTTTATATCTTTCATCATTTTTAATATCTTGGTCAATCCAGTATTTATGTAAAGGCTCATCTAAACCCAATAATCCTTTGTCAATCAGCTTTAATGTAATTAAAGCAAAAACTGGTTTTGTCAGAGATGCAACTTTAAAAATAGTATTATAGGGTGCTGTTTTTTGTTGATCTAAAGTTCCATAAACTTCTACTTTAGTCAATTTGCCATTTTCAATTACACCAATTCCTAGTGCAGGAACATTATTGTCTTTTAGTAGCTTTTCAATACCACTTATGTTATTCTCAACCTTTGGGTTTTGGTGATCATAACTCAAAACTGTGCTTAATTTCCAAATTTTATCATCCAAAATCCAAACACTTGTGAATTTGGCTGTACTAGTCCATAAATCTTCTTTATTTTTTTCTCTTAAATAGAAATGATGAATTCCATTTTGAATAGCACCATATAATTTACCATTGTTGTAAAGAGGAAATACCTCCAAACTATTTACATCTAACTTGCGAATAGGTTTTTTCTCTGAATTAGAACAAATGTATTTTTGAGTGTTTTCAAAGAAGATCTTTCTATCCTGAAATCCACTTTGGTCGTGGTAAAATTTTAAGTCTTTGGCTATTCTACTTTCTAAATACTGTAAATCACATCAATTAAATCCACGTTCAAAAAAGATACTATCTTCCTTTTTGAGTTCAAGAAATAATTCAGAGTGTTTATCTATTTGTCCAGAAACTTTTAAAATAGATAAAACAAAAATGGCTAGGATGGAAAAAATTTGTTTTGTCATATTGAGCATTTTTTTTCCTGCAAAGATGAGATTGATGATGATTTTATCACAAAAATCTACCCGCCAATATCCTGACAATATGCCGTCACTTTCAAAAAAAACTCATATAAGGCTGAAATTCAACTTAAAAAACAATTTTCCTTTTTTATCAATTTCTGCTGCATTCCAGAGAATGATTAAAATATTTGATAAAGCCAATAAAATCATAACAAGGAGAGTAAAATTGTTTCCAAGTGAAAGCCCTTTCTTTATAAAAATACTGAGCATGAAAATAATCACTGCTGAGATGAGCCATAGAATTTGAACAGAAACAATTTGTTTTGCCAATGGATTAAACTGCTTTTTGACAAACATTATAAGCAGAGGAATCATAATATTGGCAGGAGGGAAAACAATAAAAGGTAATGAGGAAAGATTGATGATTTTAATGAGTGTAGAGTTTATTTCAATTTCTACTTCTGTTTTCTCAAGCAACTCTTCTTCTTTTACTCCTAATGTCTTTGCTAATATTTTAAGTGTTTGACCTTTTGGCTCAATACCTGATTCAATGCGTTGTATGGTTCTTACAGAAATCCCTGATTTATCAGAAAGTTCTTCTTGAGTTAAATTGAGTTTTTCCCTAATCTTTTTCAGTTTTGACATTTGATGTTGCTTTTTTAATATTTCCTAACTTGTAAATATGCAACTAGACTTTTGATTTCTCTAATATTCTTTGATTATATTGAGTGTTGTCCTATTAATTTGTGTTCAAAAAACGGGGTTTCTTGAACTGATTTTTAAGCCCTCAAATAATTTTGTAAGCATTTAATGTTAAATGCTTTTTTCTTTTTATCTTGATTATAGTGGAGAACAATAGGTTGGTATAAAGATTAAAATAATTCAACATATTTTAAAAACAACACTTTAAAAATTACATCTTATCTATCAAATCAATAGTTTTAAACCAATAAAAAAATGCTTCAGGATTAGACTTTTTGAGTTTGTTCAGTTTATTGTACTCTGGATTTTCAATGAGCCAATCTTTCATTTGTAAAGGATTTTCAAATTTCCCAAAGATTGTTGTGTTAGATACTAACAATACTGATAAATAGGCCACTTTGGAAGCAGAAACAATTACTTTATCAATATGGTATGTCTCAGAAAAAATGAAGCCTGTAATTCGTTTAATTCCTAATTGTAACTCCTCAAAATCTCCTTTACCTAATATTCCACGACTGGTGATACAAAGAGCAGTTTGAAAAATATCATCCAATACATCATTTTCTGTTTGATGTTGTGCATTTCTATATATTAACTCTGTTTTAGCAAAGTTTTTAAAGGTTTTTCTTACTATTTCTAAATCTATACAAACATCAAATAAATTCCCAATATCATACAATTGTTTAATGATTTCCATACTCATACTATTTTCTCCCTTGTAATAGGGAATACCTGTTGTATGAGGTGCAAAAGCAGTTAATTTATCTCCCAATAAATCCTCAAAACAAGGTACTTTCACCAAAGTAGCTTGTTCTGTAGTGGGTATAAAAGTAGAGACAATAGGAGTATCCATGATTTTGCTATAAGCAATTTTTTCAAATAGAATGTCCAATAAAATATATTCTTCTTCTTTGGCTGTTTTGTGAAAGGGAGTATAAAAGAATTTGTAATGAGCTTTTTCTATATTGGAAAGATGGCTACGATTTTGTAACTCCATTCGATTAAAACCTTGTTGTTTTACAACTGTTTCCAGTATTTCATCTAAATTTTCATACGTATTTTCCACAATGATGTCAATATCTATGGATAATCGCTTTGTAGAATTGAAAAGTAGCATTAAAGATGTTCCACCCTTGAAAACAAATTCCATTTTAATTTGGGCTAATCCTTCTAAAAGGAGTAAGGCATGAATCACTTTCTCAACCAAGATTTTATCAGCATTTTGATTAGATTTAGCTACCTGATTTATCCAATCTATATTGATCAACTCTTTTTGTATCATTGAATATTGATTTGTTGAATGTAATTCTCTATTTCTTTTTTCTTCCCTCTTCTTGATGCATATCTCAAGAGTTTGGTGTTATTAATTGTATATTTATGATAGGCTTCTTTAAAAATAGTTTGTTTCTCTTTACCTTGATAAAAGCTAAATAATTCTTTATCACAATATAAGTCCACTAAACATTTTTCAAGGCTAATGGTATTGTAGTTTTTAATCTTTTGAAGAGGTGCTTCTGAAACTAAAAATTTAACAATAATTGGGTTAGAAGCATCAAAAACATATCTTTCTAAAATTTCTGCATTGGGATTGAAAAAAACTTTATGATTCTGATCTTTTAGAAAAAGAAAAACAGATTCAGCACTATCTTTCTCTACCTCTATGAGTGTAAAATGTTTGTTGGATTGATGTAATGAAAATTCGTTCAATACAGAAGTATTCCAGATACAAAATTCAATGAAAGGAAAAGAGGACTTAATTTTATTGTAAATCGTTTTAGTTTTCTTATCTAAGTTTGGGTTGAAAACTACATTTTTTCCAATTTTAAATATCCCTTTTCCAATACGTTCCAATATCCCTTTTTCAACAAGATGATGAATCCTCCAATGAAGAGTAGTTTGCTTTAAATGGGGTTCATCTTTTTGATATAAATGAGCAATATCATCTGTTTTGAAGCTTTCAATACCTTCAAAAACTGTTTTTAATTCTTGAGAATGTAATTTATCCATAGCTACTTTTTTAAATACAAATGTAGCTATATTTCGGCAATAAAGTATTTTTATTGCCGATTATTTGATTTTGAAAAACTAATAAGACATAATTTTAAGAGAAATAAATTTCACTACAATATAACACCATAAGCATGAAATGCTAACATTAGTTTGGTTATATGGCAGTTGAAGTGCTAAGAACTCCACTACAAACCTTCAATATTAAACAAAAAAACCTTCCGTAAATTTGTATCATACCTTCCGACTTCTGTATAACTAGAAAAATTACTTGTCCCTCTATCTTTGTTTCATCATTTAACAATAAAAAAATCAGATAATGGGCAAGACAATTTTAATTACAGGAGCATCATCTGGGTTTGGGCTGATGCTTGCCAATGACCTTCATCAGAAAGGTTTTACTGTAATAGGTACAAGCCGAGAACCTCAAAAGTATCAAGGAAAATTTCCTTTCAAATTATTGAAGTTAAATTTAGATGATGATGCTTCTATCAATTCATTTGGTGCAGAGCTTTTTAGTCAAGTTAAAACTTTGGATGTATTGGTAAACAATGCTGGATATATGGTAACTGGTATTGCAGAAGAAACACCCATTGAGTTAGGTAAACAGCAGTTTGAAACTAATTTTTGGGGAACAGTTAAGGTAACAAATGCTTTATTGCCTTACTTCAGAAAGCAACGATTTGGACAAATTATTACTGTTAGTTCTATTGTTGGCTTAATTGGTCATCCCAATCTTTCATTTTATTCAGCTTCAAAACATGCAATAGAGGGTTATTTTAATTCCCTACGTTTCGAATTAAATCAGTTTAATATTAAAGTAAGTATGGTTGAGCCACGTTGGTTTAAAACCAATTTAGGGCAAAGTTCTATTTCTGCTAATGGAAACATGATTGATGATTACAATACTTACCGAAAACAAGTAGATGCATTAATTCAAAATGGATTAAAGGAAGCAGAAGAACCTAATACGGTTGTAGAGAATATTACAAAACTCATCAACTCAAAAGAACCTAAGTTTAGTAATCCAATAGGTAAAATGGCAGGAATGATAGTTTTTCTAAAATCATTTGTTCCCAAAATGTTTGAGGATACAATAATAAAGAGTGTAAATACAGTAAAAATTAACTAAATAAAAAAATGAAAAAAATGAAAAATTTAACAGAAACACATTACGCAGAAATCGATAATCAAAAGATTGCTTATCGTAAAATTGGGTCAGGCTCACCCGTCATTTTAGCCAACCGTTTTCGTGGCACATTAGACACATGGGATCCTCTATTCTTGGAGCTACTTGCCAAAAATAATACAGTCATAACATTCGATTATGCAGGTATTGGATACTCAACGGGTGAATTACCACTTGATATAAAAGACGTAGCAACAGAAGTAACTAAACTGGCTGACTATCTAAAAATTGACAAGTTCAATGTAATGGGCTGGTCGTATGGTGGATGGGTAGCTCAGTATACCATGTTTATGAACCTCGAAAGGGTTTTAAAAACAGTAATTATTGGAAGCAACGCAATGGGTCATAATGAAGTACCTATTCAGCCAGCCTTTTTTGAACGGGCTTTAAAACCTGTTAATGATTTTGATGATGCAGTAGTGTTGTTTTTTGAACCAAAATTTGAAGCAAGCCTTGCAGCGGCACAAGCTTCTATGGGTAGAATTATGGCTCAGGCGGATTGGAGTAAAGTGCCAGCAACTCAAGAAGTTTTCCAACGCTATTTTGCATCAAACACAGCAATTGCTGAAGACAAAGAAAATTTCAGAGGTGCTTATGCTGAACTCAAAACACCTGTATTGGTTTTATCTGGCGATAATGATATATCATTTGCGACTGAAAACTGGTTTTCGCTATTGAAAAATGCTCCAACTGTTCAGCATGTCATTTTTCCAGCATCAGGTCATGCTCCACAATTTCAATATCCTGAGTTATCAACGTCTTACATCAATTCATTTTTAAATCAAAAATAGAAGGATATAAAAATCATAATAATCACTTTAAAAAATAAACCCATGAAAAATTTAAAATTATCAATCGCATTATTCATTGCAGTAATAGCAAACTTCAGTAACATTTTTGCTCAACAAGCAGAATCAAAAAACAAAGCGAAACAAACAATTGTAACGCATTATGCAAAAATCGATAATCAAAAGATTGCTTATCGTAAAATTGGAAAAGGGACACCTATCATTTTAGCCAATCGTTTTCGTGGCACGTTAGACACATGGGATCCTCTTTTCCTAGAATTATTAGCCAAAAATAATATAGTCATAACATTCGATTATGCAGGTATTGGATACTCAACAGGTGAATTGCCTTTAGACATTAAGGATGTCGCAGCAGAAGTAACAAAGTTGGCGGACTATCTGAAAATTGACAAATTTAATGTAATGGGTTGGTCATATGGTGGATGGGTAGCTCAATATACTATGTTTATGAACCCAAATAGAGTTTTGAAAACTGTTTTGATAGGAACCAATCCAATGGGTAAAAATGATGTTCCTTTTGAGTCAGCCTTTTTAGAAAGAGCATTAAAACCAGTAAATGATTTTGAAGATGCTGTTGTGATTTTCTTCGAACCTAAATCTGAAAAAAGTAGAGTTGCAGCAGGTGCTTCTATGGGTAGAATCATGAAACAAACTGATTGGAGCAAAGTACCATCAACACAAGAAGTTTTTCAACGTTATTTTGCATCAAACACAGCTATTGCAGAAGATAAAGAAAATTATAGAGCTGCATATGCTACATTAAAAACACCAGTACTAGTTTTATCTGCTGACCACGATATTTCATTTGCGACTGAAAACTGGTTTCCATTATTGAAAAATGCTCCAACTGTTCAACATGTCATTTTTCCAGCATCAGGACATGCTCCACAATTTCAATACCCTGATTTATCAACTACTTACATTAATTTATTCCTAAATAAATAATAAATGCGAGTTGCTTATTATGAGTGTAACGAACTCTTTAAGGGTGCGTTACACTTGTACTAAGCTACACTATTTTTTACTGTCAGATAATTTATTCTTACTCCTTAATTAACTTTATCAAATAATATAACCCAATTACAATGGAAAATAATAGATTAAAGATGTTAGAAAGCTATGTTGGAAAAACATTTGAAGGGAGTCCTTCACCATTTGCCCTTTGGCTAAAAGGCAAAGTAGTGAGTGCCAACAAGGATTCAGTTGAATTTGAGTTTACTGTTCGAAAAGAAATGACAAATCCTATTGGAATGCTTCATGGTGGCGTTATGGCATCCATGATTGATGATTGCATTGGAGTGAATTTTTTTATATTGGGATTGGAATACTTTTACCCTACTATTAATCTGAATATTGAGTATTTTAGTGGAGCAAAAGAAGGAGAAATAGTTCTAGTTAAAACAAATGTGGTAAAACAAGGTAGAACTATAATTAATTTAAGAGCTGAAGTTACTAATCAGGAAGGTAGATTGCTGGCATTTGCTACTTCTAATTTAGCTGTCAGTAATATAAAAATTTAAAGTCAATAAAGATCCATTGAAATTTATTTATAAATTTCAACATCACAATTAATTTGATTAATTATGAAACAATTCAAAACAATAACGGAACTCTATACTGCAAATGGATTTCCTCCACCAGAAAATCCATTATTGGGCATCGTAACTTATGACGAAATAAGAGGTTGTCAGTTTGCAGAAACAGAATTTACTTTTGGATTTTATAAAATATCTTTAAAGAAAATAAAGTCTGGTACAGTAATGTATGGTAGAACAAAATATGACCATGAAAATGGCTCGATGTTTTACTTAAAACCTAATCAAATTGTTAAAATGGATGACATAGAATTAATTGAAAAAGGTTTTATGATATACATTCATGAAGACTATTTAATTAAACATGATTTGCATAACGCCATTAAACAGTACGGATTCTTTGATTATGAAGCCAACGAAGCCTTGCATTTATCCCCAAATGAAGAGGAAACACTTTGGGAATTATTTAATAAAATTAAGGGAGAATATTATAACAATCAGGATGAGTATAGCAGAGATATTATTTTGACACATATTGACTCTATTTTAAAATATTCTCAACGGTTTTATAAAAGACAATTTTTAAATAGAACGGTATTATCAGGTACAACGGTCTCAAAATTTACTACAATCTTGAAACATTATTTTGAAAGTGGTAATCTTCAAAAAAACGGATTACCAACTGTACAATTCATGGCAGCAGAATTGGCATTGTCATCTAGGTATTTAAGTGACTTACTAAAACAGGAAACAGGTAAAACAGCTTTAGACCACATACATATTGCGTTGGTAAACGAAGCGAAACATATATTGATGAGTACAGATAATACAGTTTCCGAAACAGCATACCAATTGGGATTTGAAAATCCACCTTACTTTACTCGGCTTTTTAAAAAGGAAGTAGGGCTAACTCCAACTGAATATAGAGAACAGTTTTTGAATTAAAGAAAAAAATTAACAATAGCTTTGATTGTGCTGAATTCTAACTGTTTAGAAATTTATTTTACTAGATTTAAATCAACATGAACTAATTTTGAAGGAATAGATTTTAGGTCCAACGTAAATGTTGTTCAAAATGTTAAAAGTTTTTACAGAATAAAAGATGTTAATCCAAAAGTTAAAATAAATCTTGAAGAGCAAAATAACTAGTCCTAAAAAAATTACTTGATTCTTCCAGCTCGATGCACCATATCCTTGACATCATCCTTAGTGTAACCTAAAATTACAGAAATTCAATGTTTAGTATTATTATAAAAAATCATTATGGATGCCTCTAAAAATTGGTAGTTGTCTCATAAATTAGGTTTAATATTGAAAAAATAGCAAAGTAAAAAAACTTTTTATCCAGCCCTTTTTCAAGGCTGGGTTTTTATAGATGAAAAATGAGTTTAAAATTTACCTGCCTCAAAAAGACTAAAAATAGTTCAATAAAAGGAGTATTTTTTTAGACTATTTTTGATTTTTACTTTTCCTAAAATAAAAGTTTAGCAAACTGGTTTATTTTATTTGTTTAGTTATATTTGCAATATCTTTAACTTTTTTAAACTTTTCTCTATGAAAATCGGATATGCAAGAGTTTCCACTCAAGACCAAAACCTCAACCTGCAAACAGATGCTCTTAAACAAGCTGGTTGTGAAAAGATATTTGAAGAAAAAGTGTCTGGTGCCAAACAATCCAGACCTGAATTAGATAGAATGCTTGAACAACTCAGAAAAGGTGATGTTGTCATGGTTTACAAACTTGACAGATTGGGACGCTCCATCAAACATCTTTTAGAACTAGTGGAAGTTTTCAAAAATAAAGAAGTGGAATTGGTAAGTATTTCTGACAATATTGACACCTCCTCTATTCAGGGAAGGCTTGTTTTCAATATTTTTGCCTCTATTGCTGAATTTGAAAGAGATTTAATTAGAGAAAGGACGATGGCTGGGCTTCAGGCAGCCAGAAAAAGAGGAAGAATTGGAGGAAGACCCAAAGGACTTTCAGACAAAGCTCAAAGACTTGCCTTAGTTGCTGAGGCTCTTTACAAAGAAAATACTCTTTCAGTCAATGAAATTGCTAAAAATCTAGGAATCTCGAAAGCCACTCTTTACAAATATCTCAGATTTAGGGGAGTACAGATTGGAAATCCAAGTACTTAATGATAAAAGTAGTGTCCTGAGAATTTTACTTTGGACACTTTAACATCAAATCCTTTTTTAAAAAATTAGAAGAGAATGAAATTAATCACTTGGAATTGCCAAGGAGCTTTCAGAAAAAAAGCTGATATAATTCTTGTTCATGAACCAGATATTGTAGTAGTTCAAGAATGTGAAAACCCTGAAAAGTTAGTTTTTAACTCCAAAACACAAAAACCAAACGATTTTGTATGGTTTGGAGACAATCCACATAAAGGAGTTGGAATATTTTCATATAGTGATTTCAAGTTTGAGCCTCTTGAACATAACACAGACATCAAACAAATATTGCCTGTTTCAGTAAAAAATGAACAAATAGGTTTTACTCTTTTTGCAGTTTGGGCAAATCATCCCAACGACTCAGATGGAAGATATGTAGAACAAGTTTGGAAAGCTGTCAATCATTATGAGGAGCTTCTATCAGAAGGGCAAGTCATCTTAACAGGAGATTTCAATAGCAACAAAATCTGGGACAAAGAACATAAGAAAGGAAGCCACTCTGATGTAGTTAAAAAGTTAGCCGAAAAAAATATTTGGAGTGCTTATCACAAATATTTAGAGCAAGGACAAGGAAAAGAAGAACATCCTACTTTTTTCTTACACCGAAATATGGAAAAACCCTACCATCTTGACTATTGTTTCACTTCAAAAGAGCTTTATGAGAAAATAAAAAGTGTAGAAGTTGGTACTCATGAAGATTGGACTGCCCACAGCGACCATACTCCTTTAATTGTTCATTTTGATTTGTGAGGTTTTATTTCTCATCTTTCTACATCACAAAAAACTAAACTTTGGACACTTCAACATCAAATCAATTAAATGTTATAACATTTAATTTTTAAAATTTATACAATTTTTACACAAAACTTACATGCCATTTTTTATATAAAAACTATTCTATTGCAATTATTCAAACAAAATAATCTCATTTTTATTCAAAAAAATTATTTTATTACACCAACTCAAAATCAGGGATTCCCTGATGCGTAGAAATTTTTTCTTGCTTAGATTGCTAAGAAAAAAACATGAAGAAATACTTTACTCATAATGGCTCAAACGCTGAGGGTCCTTTTAGCTTAGAGGAACTCAAGCTAAAAGATTTTCATAAAGATACTCCTATTTGGTATGAGGGTTTATCCAAATGGGCTTGTGCCTCTAATATAAAAGAACTCAACGATTTTTTAGAACTTCCCTCCCTTCCTATTCACAAAAAAAGCTCAAAAACTTCAGAAAGAAATGGAAGTTTCATAGGTTTATCTATTTTACTCATTGCTCTTGTAGTTCTTGTTGCTGTTTTATACAATCATAACCAAGGAACAAAGCAAAAAAGTATCGCTCTACAAGGTCAGGTGGCTACTTATGAAGAGAAAGTAATGGATATACAAGAACAAGAAGGTGATGAACCTTCCAAATTTTTGAAACTAACATGGACTTCTGAACAAAATTTTTGGGGTGATAAAATAAGAATTACAGGAGCTATCTACAATACTGCCCAAGTAGCCACTTATAAAGATGTGGTTATCAAAGTGTATTATTACACCAAAACAGAAACCTTGCTAAAAGAAGAAAATTATACCATTTATGATTTTTTTAAAGCCAACTCTTCTAAAGATTTTCTTCTTAAAGTTAGGAATTATCAAGATGCACAATCTCTCCAATTAGAAATTGTTTCTGCTTTACCAAACTGATAAATGTATTTGTCATCTTTATGTTAATCCTCAACTACAAGGATTAAAGGGTTTTAAAAAACAGTTTCCTTCTTTATTAGGATAATTAAAAGTATATTAGTGAAGTATTTTTATAAATTTCAAGCTATTTTTTATATAAAAGTAGCCTGAAAACGCTTTTTGTATGTATATTTGCGTACAATCATCCATAGCCGTATGAAGATAATTTCTATTATCAACCACAAAGGAGGCGTAGGCAAGACGACTTCAACACTCAATTTGGGCAAAGCACTCTCTATTCTCAAAAAAAAAGTTTTATTGATAGATTTAGACCCACAAGCCAATTTATCTTTGATATGTAGCACTCATTTGGATAAAAAAAGCCAAACCATTACAGAGTCTATCGTAGACGAAAAGCCTCTGAAACCTGTTAAAGTGTCTGAAAATATGGATGTGGTGGTTTCAGAACTTGATTTAGCTTTTGCAGAAGCGAAAATATCAGGAAAATTAGATAGTTTTTTCAAATTGGATAAAGCCATCAAAAAACTCAATGCAAAATATGATTATATTTTAATAGATTGCCCTCCAAGTGTAGGGATACTGACATCCAATGCCATTATTGCAAGTACAGATATACTCATACCTGTACAAGCTCAGTTTTTGGCAGCCAACGGACTTGGCGAGATTATCAATCTTATCCAAGAAGTCGATAGTAATTTGGGTAAAAAAACGAATATTTTAGGTATTCTGATGACACAGACTCGTCATACAGTCATGTCGAAAGCCTCTGTGGAAACTGTTACTAACAAACATAAGAGCAAGGTATTCAAAACACATATCAGAGAAAATGTAACATTACAAGAGTCTTCGGCTTTGCGTCAGGATATTTTCACATACAACAAAGCTTCAAATGGAGCAGAAGATTATTTAAGTTTAGCCAACGAAATTTTAAGTATATGAGTAAGAAAAAAAGTTTGCTTTCGGGCTTTCTAAACGAAATTGTAGAACAGCAATCAGCCATAGAAAAAGAGAAGGAGATAACCATACTCGATGAACTCAAAATATTTATCAGAAGCCTTACCAAAGAAGAATATGAGCAACTGGAAGCCAATTTGATAGCTGAGGGTTGCCGAGATAACCTCATTGTTTGGAACAATGGCAAACAATTGATTCTTATAGATGGACACAACCGATACGATATTTGTACCAAACATAATATTGCTTACAAAACTACCGAAAAGCAATTTGATAATCTGGAGCAAGTAAAAGACTGGATGATTGCCAATCAGTTGGGTAAGAGGAATTTAAGTGAAGAAGAAAAAAAATATCTGAGAGGCTTACAATACAAGAGAGAAAAGAAAAAAGTAGGCGAAAATCAACATACTGGAGGAGTGGACAATTTGTCCACCCCTAAAAAAACTATCGAAAAACTGGCTGAAATGCACAAAGTTTCAGCAAAAACGATACAGAGAGATGAGAAATTTGCATTGGGTATTGATAAAATAGCCAACAACAATGCTGAAATAAAACAAAAGATTTTAAACAAAAGTGTCAAAGTCCCTCAGGAGCTTATTCAAAAGATTGCGGAAAACGATTATGATAAAAAAGCAGTCGAAAATCTGAGAAAAGCCATTTTGAAACAAGACACAATTAAAGTAAAAGAAATTTCTCAAAATCTTTTAAATATCCCATCTGAGGTTGTAGTAGATGAAGCAAGTAGTATGAAGAAAGAAATTGTAGAGAAACTAAAAAGCGTCCATGATATAAAAGTGCTTCAGAAAATTGCTAAAATTTTGAGCTAATACAAAAAATTAAAAATCAGGAATTTACATATTTAATTACGACAAAAACTCAGCTTAAGCCTAAGAAATATTTTGTAAATTAAACATGTGATTAAAAAGTGGCTAAATTTATGAGTTTAGCCACTTTTTAAATATTTATAGCTTTATAATCAATTTAAAAACAAGTATTTATATGTGTAACTACGACAAAAACTCAGACAAAAATTGATGCAGTTTATCAAAAAAAGATTACTATTTATTTTTGATTTTCAACCTTTTAAATTTATAACTACGACAAAAACTCAGACAAAACAGAAGTTTTTTGTAATTACTCAAAATCAAATATTGAAATATCTGTTAAACCTATAAATAAATGATAATGAATTATTTGAGATATTAATTACGACAAAAACTCAGGCAAGCAGTATAAAATATTTGCTAATATTTAGTCTAACTATTTGATTTGTAATTTTTTAAATAATAAACTACGACAAAAACTCAAGGTTATCCACAAATAATAAAATCAAAAATACTTTTTTAAAAAATCTTCACAATATTTGTATTATTTGTAATATATATTTGTTTATATTTGTAGCCTCCTTTAAATAAAAAACGTATCATATATAAATAAAAGATTTACAGTTTCTTATGTAATAATTTTGAGTATATAAATTTTACTAATTACGACAAAAACTCAGCTAACTACGACAAAAACTCAGCTAAACTACGACAAAAACTCAGCTAATTACGACAAAAACTCAGAGCGACTACGACAAAAACTCAAGATTATCCACATCTCCAAAATACAAGAAAATTATAGAAAGAGAGACAATCTATTACGACATAAATTTTGATTTGTCGTAATTATTTTCTATTTTTCAAAAAAATAAGGATAGTTGAGAGATGGCAAAGAACATTATTTATCAGGCAAATGCAATCACACAAGCCCGTTATGAGCTTTCAGCCTTACAAAAAAATATTCTGTATTTGGTAATGGCTCAGATAAAGAAAGATGATGCTGTGGATAAGAAATATAGAGTTTCAGTAGTTGATATGGAGCGTATTTTGGATAATCAAATTAGACCAGATGATATTCGGAAAGCAACGGCTAGTCTTGTTACGAAACTCATAGAAGTAGAAAATCCTGATGGAGAAGCAGGTTTTTTGCAGATGACTTTTTTTAGTTCTGTTTCCTATATTCAAAAATCAAGAACTATTGAGCTTGAGATTTCCCAAAGACTTAAACCTTATCTTTTTGACCTCAAAGAAAAGTTTACCACTTTTCAGTTGGATATGGCTTTAACTGTAAAGAGTAAGTACTCCAAAAGGCTCTATGAAATGCTTTCCCAGTACAAAGATACCAAAAAGATGTTTATTAAGGTTGAAGACCTTAAATACAAACTTTTTATTTTAGATGAAAAAGGAGGGGATAGTTATCCCAATTGGGCAGATTTTGAAAAAAGAATACTTAAAACGGCTCAAAAAGAGTTGGATGAGTATACTGACATTGCCTTCAGTTACAAAACCAAGAAAACAGGAAGAAAAGTGACTTCTTTAGAGTTTTTTATCTCTAAAAGGCATGTCAAGGCTACAAGTTTAGTATTACCAGAAATTGAAATATTAGGTAAAGAACAACTTTTAGAAAGACTTACTTCGCAGTTTAAACTTCGTAAAGATCAATCTCTCAAAATCTTAGAACTTTACACAGAACAAGAAATTAACAAGCGTCTCTATGAGATTAATATCTTGGTTATCAACAAACAGATTTCAAGTGTAGGAGGGTATACTGCTAAAATTTTTGGTGTGTAATTTGTGTTTATCTGAAAATGGAAGAAGGTCTTTTTCTCAAAAAACTTCTTCTACAATATAATTTTTTTGGTTGAATGAAAAACTATCTCCAATTAATTTATATAGAAGTTCTTTCCCAATGGGAGAATCAGGAGAAATGATAAAGAAAGTTGCATGTTCAATTTTCAATTGCCCCAATCCAATACTAATGAAAAATATTCCTTGATTGGTTTTGACGATAGAACCCAGACCTATTTTAGTATGTGTTTTATGGGTGTCAATACTAACCAAGATATTTTCTAAAGCTTGTGTTTCCAAAAGTCTTTTTTTGTTTGAATCAATTTCTATCTGCATCATGGCTCTAGTGGTTTCATATTTATCCCCAGCACTACTTTTGGTATCATCTCTAGATGCTTCTTGAGCCAATTCTATATTATTTTCCAAAATAGTTTTCTTGTTCTGTAACAGTTCAAGGCACTTTTCTATCAGTATTTCTTTTGTCATGATTTTTTTGTTATCTATTTTCTTGAAGGCATTCATTAAGTTTGCAAGATTACTTTTTTGCAAAACCTGAATCACAATAGAAGCAAATTTATCAGATTTGATAATATTATCCCAAGTTTTTTCTGTGGCTACAACAATATAAAAAACTTTTAATTATAAGAAAGCATTTATTACTTTTTCGTAAAATTCATCTTAAATAGCTTGTGAATGAATTTTAGTTGTATCGAAAACTGGAATTTCAAAGTCATCTTGACTTATCAAAGAAAAAAAAGGCATCAGGCTTTCAATAACATTGCTATTTTTGTTATTGCCATCAATAAATTATGTTAGACAGACTCATATTATAATTTTATACAAATGCATCAACATTTATTAATTGCTCAAATATCTCTATTTACAAAATCTTAGTGAGTCTTGAAGTTTTTGTGATAAAATGTCTATTGGATTTTCGTTATACTTGTCAATATACTTTTGAGTTGCTGACCAACTTCTTAAATAACCTAATATTTCCGAAAGCGTCACGTGCTTTTTAATAAAAAACGCTCTTCGGTTTTCAAAGAACGTTTCTACTATATTTAAGATAATAAAAAAAATAAAATCACGTTATAATTTTTTTGACAAAATTGCGTAAGTTTAAAAAATTACGCAATTAGTCTAAATTCTGCCAGCCTTTTTCAGGATGATATAAGTAAATAATAGGTTATTTTGTATTGTTTTAAGTATCGAAACGCAAATATTTATAAAAACATAGTTCTTATATAAAAATTTAAACGACTGTATTATTGAAAAGTGATTTTTTTACTTGTAACAAATTTATTAAAGACAATACCTATTAAATAATTTTAAACTCATAAAAACATGAAAAAAATAATTTTAAGTCTTGGCTTATTTTTTATTGGAATGCTTTGTCAAGCACAAACAGTAGACCAAATTATCACAAAGTATTTTGAAAATACAGGTGGTAAAGAAAAGTATGAAAAAATAAATGGTATTAAAACTACTGGAAAAGTTAAATATGGAACATTGGAATTACCATTAGAAGATGTCAGGTTAAAAGATGGTAAAACATGGTCAAAAGCAGTATTTCAAGGCATGAATTTTTACCAAAATGTATTTGATGGCTCAGTACTATGGAATACTAACCAAATGACTATGAAACCAGAAAAAGCAAATTCTGAAGCAACAGAAAATTATAAAAACGAAGTTTTATCTTTTCCTGATCCTTTTTTGAATTATAAAAAAAATGGATATTCATTAGAATATATGGGAAAAGAAAAAATTGAAGGAACAGAGTATTTTAAATTAAAATTGATTAGAAAACCGATAAAACAGAATGGTAAAGAAATAGCTAATGTAAGTTATTATTATTTTGATATGGAAAATTATGTACCAATAATTATAGAAAATGAAATAACTGAAGGGGCACAAGCGGGTAAAAAAATGCAATCTTTCCTAGGAGAATATCAAGAAGTTAACGGTATAACTCTTCCATTTTCTATAGATGTAAAAATGGATGGACAAGTTTTATCTAGCATAAAGTTTGAAAAAATGGAAATTAATCCTAAAGTTGATGCAACTATTTTTAAGTTTGTTGAATAATTTAACACAAAAATAAGATGAAAATATTCGCAATAAATAATCTAAAAAATAGAATATCTATTCTCTTTTTTGTTTTGGCAACGTCAATTTATGGACAAAATACAACTAAAGTAGATGAATTATTTGGTTCTTTAAAGGCAAGACAAATAGGTCCTGCAGTTATGAGCGGAAGAGTTACAGATATTGCTTTACATCCTAAAAACACAAATACTATACTAGTAGGAACTGCAGGTGGTGGAGTATGGAAATCTTCTAATGGTGGTTTAAATTTTAATTCTATTTTTGACAAATACAATCAATCTATAGGAGCTGTTGCTTTTGACCCTAATAATCCTGATGCTGTTTTTTGGGTAGGAACAGGAGAAGTATGGACAAGGAATAGTGTTTCTTATGGAGACGGGATTTATAAAACTACTGATGGAGGATTGAATTGGACTAAAATGGGTTTAGAGAATTCAGAAAGAATAGGAAATATTCATATAAATCCTAAGAATTCTGATGAAATCTATGTTTCCGTTTTAGGAAAGTTGTGGGGTGATAGTGAAGATAGGGGAGTATATAAAACTACAGATGGTGGTAAAACTTGGAATAAAATTTTATATGTAAATCCTAAAACAGGTTGTGCCGATTTAGAAATGGATCCTACTAATCCTAATATATTATATGCTAGTATGTGGGAATTTAGAAGAACTGCTTGGTCATTTGAATCGGGTGGTGATAATGGGGCATTATATAAATCTATTGATGGTGGAAAAACTTGGAATAAAATACACAATGGCTTTCCAAAAGGAAAATTGGGAAGATTAGCAATTGCTGTTGCACCTTCTAATACTAACATTTTATATACTGTAGTAGAAAGTGAAAAAGCAGAAACTAATGGTTTATATCGTTCAGATGATGCAGGTAATTCTTGGAAACATTTGAATAAAGATTTTGAATTAACAGTAAGACCATTCTATTTCTCAAGAATAGTAGTCAATCCTAAAAATCCTGATATGGTGGTAAAAGCAGGCTATTCTGGTTCTATAAGTAGAGATGGTGGAAAAACTTTTAAGAACTTGGGTAACATGCACCCAGATATTCATGATATAGTATTTGATTACAGTAATACCGATAAATTAATTGTAGGGAATGATGGTGGTGTAAATATTTCATTAGATGGAGGTACAACAACCTTTTTTGTAGATAATTTACCTGTTTCACAATTTTATCATGTTAGTATTGATAATGAAAAACCTTATAATATCTATGGTGGTTTACAAGATAATGGTTCATGGTATGGTCCTTCTGACAGCCCACAAGGTATTGAAAATAAAGATTGGGTATGTGTAGGTGTCGGCGATGGATTTAGAGTATACCCACACCCTACTAATTCTAATATTGTGTATTCAGAAATGCAAGGAGCAGAAAATATATGGAGATATGATAAAGTAAAAAAACAAACCAAAACAATAAATATTTTACCTGAAAAAGATGAAAAATTAAGATTTAACTGGAATGCTTCTCTTACCACAAGTCCTAATAAACCAGATAGATTATACATAGGAAGTCAATTTTTACATGTTTCAGAAGATATGGGGGATAACTGGAAAAAAATATCTCCAGATTTAACTACAAACAATAAATTAAAATATGATGACATCAATACAGGTGGATTGACAAGAGATAGATCTGGAGCAGAAAAAAATTGTACTATTTTCACTATTGCTGAATCTCCACTAAATGAAAATATTATATGGATAGGTACTGATGACGGTAATGTTCAAATTACTCAAAATGGAGGAAAAACATGGGAAAATTTAACTTTAAATTTTCCAAATTTACCTAAAGCTACATGGTGTTATCATATAGAAGCAAGTGTATTTGATAAAGGAACTGCTTATGCAGTATTTGATGCACATACAAAAAGCGATATGAATTCTTATGTTTATAAAACTACTGATTTTGGAAAAACTTGGAAAAGTATTGTTACTCCTGAGATAAAAGGAAGTTCAAGAAATATACAAGAAGATTTAGTAAATCCTAATTTACTATTTTTAGGAACTGAATTGGGATTATTTATTACTTTAGATGGAGGAAATACTTGGGCTCAATTTACTTCTAATTTTCCAGCTGCTTCTGTTCATTTTTTGACTATGGACAAAGCTACTAGCGATTTAATAGCAGGTACTCATGGAAGAGGAGTCATTATTATTGACGATGTCTCAACATTAAGAAGTTTAACACCTGAAATAGTAAATAAAGATTTTCATTTTTTTGATATAAAAACTATCGAATACAATGAAGAATCTACCTTTGGTGGTGGTGGAAATGTAACGGAATTTATAGGAAACAACCCTACTAAAAATGTTAAAATAAATTATTATTTAAAGAAAAAACCTGTTTTTGGAAAATTTAGTTTAAAAATATTTAATTCAGAAAACCTTGAAGTAGCTGATTTAACTCCTTCTAAAAACAAAGGAATAAATACTGTAACTTGGGACGGAACCATGAAACCACCTAAAATTGCAAAAGCCAAAACTATGACATATGATGGTTTTTCTAGTTTAAGAGTTCCTGAAGGAAGTTATAAAGCAGTTTTTTCTAATGGTAAAGAAAATTTTGAAAAAACCTTTCAATTAAAATATCCATCCAATTCTGTAATAAAGATAGAAGATAGAAAATTACAAGAAAAAACAGCAAAAAGATTGTTTGATATGAATCAAGATTTAGCTTATGTAGTCTATCAAATAGATGAAGTTATAGATCAATTAACTTCCAATACATTGTTAAACAATAAGTTAAAAACTGAAACTTTAAAAAAGTTACAAAGTTTTAAAGAAACTTTAGTAATTACAAAAGGAAATAATTACACAGACACATCAGATCCTGAATTAAGAGAAAAAATTGCAAGTCTTTATGCAAAAGTTAATTCTACATTTGAAAAACCATCTAGTAATCAACTAGATAGATTAAAAGAGCTAGAATTACAATTAGGAAATGCAATGAAAAAGCACAATGATTTTTTAACTAAGGATTTAGTAAAAATAAATCAAGAAATAGTGAAGCTAAAACAAACAGAAATTGTTTTTAAAAGTTTTACGGATTTTGTAAAAGAATAATTCATAAAAAAGAAAGCTGTTTTAATTTTAAAACAGCTTTCTTTTTTATAAGTTTTATATACACCTTTTTTAACTATTTTTTTAATCACTGCTAAATTATCAATTAAAAATTAAACCCAAAATCAAACCCAGGTTGAATAAAGTAGTTAGGCCATCTTTTTTCTACTGCTTTAAAAGATTCTGGAACATTAGTTCTTATAGGCCAATAACTAATTCCAATAGCTGGTTCAAAAAAGAAGCGGTTTTTAAAAAACTTAAACTGGTAACCCAAATAGAAATCCAGATATAAGGTGTAACCATTTCCAATCTTTTTTTTATTCTCATCCACATATTTTTCGAAAGCATTCATTGCGGTAACAGATGTATATACACCTTTCCACCAAAACCGCTGATATCCTATTTGAGGAGCAAGTATGCGTGCATGTCCAGGATAGTTTAGTCCAGGTGCATCAAAATCAGGTCCAAAAGGGATACCAATTGGCCAAGAATAAATGGACCTTTTAAATTTAAAGTGAATAACATCTTTAGGCGTTATCCTGTATCCTGCATTTATTTGTATAAACTCTGGATTATTTGTTTTATCAAAATTACCTAATAAAAATAAGGTACTACCAACAAACCATCTTTTGTAAGTACTGTCTTTTTTTGCATTCTGTGCATTCACCTGTAAACTGCTTGCCAAAACTAAGGTAAGTCCAATCCATAAAATTTTCTTTTGCATATCTTTTTTAATTAATGTTAAACGATGCTGCAAAATAGATTGGTAATAAACTTAAAATCGTTCACTTAAGGTAAGAAATGAAGTTACTCTTTGCTTTTCTCCAAAATTCTTGCTCTTAACCTACTTAATGATTGTGGTGTTATACCTAAAAAACTTGCTAATTGGTGTTGTGGAACACGTTGAACAAGGTCTGGTCTTTTTTCTAGTAAGTTCAGGTATCGTTGTTCAGGTGAAGAAGTCTTAAACTCATCAAAGTCCATTTGTTGTTTGGCTAAAAGTTCTTCAGATAATATTCTGCATAGGTTTTCAAACTTTGGAAATTTACTGTTTATTTCTACTTCCATATCAGAATTTGAAACTGTAAGTATAGTGTCTTCTATACAACTTATATAATATTCGGATGGAGTTTTGCTGATTACACAAGAGGGTGTCAAAACTTCCATTTCTGTGTAGAAAGCAGTAGTTTTTTCTTCACCCTCTAAAACATAATATGTTCGAATACATCCTTTTAGAATAAAGTAGCTATCTTTCGATATTTGTCCTTCTTTGAGTAAAGTGGTCCCTTTCTTTACTGAGCGAAATATGTCCAAAGGAGCAATAGCGTTCTTTTCATCTTCTGTCAGAGAAACGTATTTTGATATAAAGTCAAATAGTATATTTTTCATTGTTTTGTTGTTGTTGTCTATTACACTTGCCACCAACTCATAAATATACTTAATATACGTATTCTTTTAAAGAATTATATCATTAACAATACAAATCGTATATATTGTATTGTTAAATATTCTTTTCCCTAGAAATAAGGTCTATGACTATACAAAAACTGCACATTTTTTAGAGTGATTTGTAGACTCTCAAATAATTTTTTGTCAGGATTTAATGGATATGAAAACAAAAAGTGGAGAAAGATTCAAGCGACAACATTGTTCCAGAGTAATCCCCTTTTCTTGTGTGTTCTGAAGAAATGCAAAGCATTCGTGAATAGCTTAAAAAATAAATAAACAAAATGCCAATGGCTTTTTTTCTGGGGTTTGTTGTAAAATGCTAAGTTAGCACTTCCATTTGCTTGATGAAAAAGTGATAGGCTGAGTAATGAGTTAAAGCCTTAAAGCTCAAGATACCAACATTGTTGCTCTGAGAACGGCTATCAATAATCTATTCTATTACTAAAGTTTTATTTTATTCTAAGAGGGTTTCTCAGTATTCTTGAAAAGAATTTGTACAATTAACTAAATACTGTGAAATACAAAGAAGTATGGAAAAGGCTCTTTAGCCTGATTTGTAGACACTTTTTATAAATTGGTCTTTTTATTTGTTTTTGTTCTCTTAATGAGTTTTACTATTTCAAACCATATTACTGAGATAAAACCAATAATTATACAAATTAACAGTTGCAATATATTTAATGTGTCAAATTGAAAGAATGTTGTTAATGGTTGTAGATAAAGAATAAGTCCTACAATAGCAGTGGTTATGAAAATGATTAATAAAAGCATATTGTTTTTATACTTTAGGGTCGTAAAAATGGAATAATAAAATGAACGGTTAATCAATGTTAGAAAAATGTTTGCTGTAATTAAAACAGTAAAGGTCATTGTTCTAGTAAGTGCCTCATTATAACCATTTATTACTGAATATTGGTAAACAAACAATATTCCTGCTGTGATGAATAATCCTTGGATAATGCTTATGGATAGTTCTCTCCAATTAAAGAAAGTTGTTGTCATTGGTTTTGGTTTCTGCAACATTATATTTGCCTCAATTGGCTCATTTTCATAAACAATAGAACAAGTTGGTCCCATTATTATTTCTAAAAAAATGATGTGAACAGGCGAGAAAATATTTGGATATATCCATCCTAAAGCTAAAGGAACAAAAACTGTTAGAATGATTGGTATATGTATGGATATGATATATTGAATGGCTTTTTTCAGGTTAGCATATATTTTTCTGCCCATAGCAATTGCATCTACCATTTTAGACAAATCATCTTCTAATAAAATGAGTGATGCTGCTTGCTTTGCTATTTCTGTTCCTTTTTTACCCATTGCAATTCCAATATGTGCTGCTTTCAATGCTGGACCATCATTCACACCATCACCTGTCATGGCTACAATCTGGTTGTTGAATTTTAAAGCATTAATTATTTTCAGTTTGGCATTGGGGAACATTCTTGTAAAAATATCTATATCATTTACACAGCTTTGCAACTCTTTTTCAGATAATTCCATTAACTCATCTCCTAAAATTGTTTTGTCGTAACCCTTAAAGCCAATTTGCTTTGCAATTGAGGTGGTAGTGACTGCATTGTCTCCAGTAATAATTTTTACTTTGATTCCTGCTGTGTAAAAATCATTCAAAACGCTTTGGATATTTTTTTTAGGTGGGTCGTAAAAAGCAACAATACCTTTAAATTGAAAAGGTAAATCTTGTTGATTTGCTGGATAGCTATCACCCTTAAAATCAGAAACACCAACACCTAGAACTCTGTAACCCTCGGTTGCTAAAAGCTGAATAGCAGTATGAATGTCTTTTTTCTCTGTTTCTGTAAGTTTTGAAACATTTATTAATGCTTCAGGAGCTCCTTTAGCTGCTATAACTCTGTTGCCATTATTGTCCGAAAATATATGAGTCATCATTGGTGGTTTGCCACCTAATGGATATTCATGAATGAGTTTATAAGCTGGTCGTAAGTCATTTTTTGTTAATTTTTTATAAGTTTGATGCAATGCCACTTCCATTGGGTCAAACGGTATAGGCTCACTTGCCCACATTGCTAATGCTATTAATTCCTTTTCATCATCATTTAATACATCTTCCAAACTAAATATTAAATTGCTTTTTAACACAAATAGTTTTGCCAAACTCATTTTGTTTTCTGTAATCGTTCCTGTTTTATCAATGCATATAACAGTCGCACTGCCTAATGTTTCTACTGTTTTCATTTGTTTTACTATAATGCCCATTTTCATTAAACGCCATGCACCTAATGCCATAAATGTGGTGAAAGCGACAGGTATTTCTTCAGGTAAAATGCTCATTGCTAAAGTAAGCGACTGCAGTAAGCTTTTCAATATATTTTGCGACTGCCAATAGTTAATAGCCCAAACGACTGCAAAAACTACTGCTCCAGCAATAGCCATCCACTTTACAAAGTTGGTAATTTGAATTTCTAAAGGTGTTTTTTCTTCTTTGATTCCTTCTAAGCTTATTCCAATTTTACCTAATTTGGTTTGGTTACCAACATTGGTAATTTCTGCTATGGCTAATCCACTGGCTACTGTTGTTCCACTATAAATAAATTTATCTTCTTTTTCTTTATCCTTAAAAACTGCAAGCGATTCGCCAGTTAGGATAGATTCATTTACTGAAAAGTCATTGGAATGAATAATTGTGCCATCTGCCGTAATTGAAGTACCTTCTTCAACCATCAGGCAGTCGCCTATTACGATGTTTTCACTTTTAATTTCTTTGATTTTACCATTGCGAATGACCTTGCAACTAGGCTGAGAAAAATCTTTTAGCTTTTCTAAAGCATTTTTACTTCTTGAAAATTGATATAAGGAAATGGATGTGATGAAGATAATGGCTAGAACCAAAAAAAATCCGTTTCCTATTTCGCCACTGATAAAATAGATAGTAGAAGCTATCAATAATATTATTATCATTGGGTCTTTAGCAATTTGTTTTATGATATCTAAGAAATGGTTTTCTTTTTTAAAGGTTAATTTGTTTTCACCAAATTTCTCCCTTGCAAGAATTACTTCTTTATCATCTAAACCGTTTATGTCGAACTGATTATCAGGCATGGTTGCAGATAGCTATAATTGCCAGCTTTTGTTATGGATTCAATAAAATATAGAACATTGTTAATCATCTTTATCGTTTTCTGAATTCTGTGTTGGAACTGTCGTACCATTCGAAATTTCGGTATGTCTGATTTGACCTCCGAGATAACCTGTTCTTGCAACAAGACCAAAACTAATTAGGGCAATAAATAAAATTATAAATGCTGTTGATCTTATGAGTGAAGATTTTCTCAAAGTTAAAAACAAACCTGCAACAGACGCAACTCCCAAAATGATTAATGATATTAAAGCAAATAATGCAAATTCCTCATGTATTTTAATAGTAGCTTCAGAAACACCTTGTATTTTTTCTACTGTTTCTTCTGCTACTTCACCAGTAAGATAAGCAATGCCAGCCCCAATTGCAGAAATTATAAAAAGGTTATATGCAGCAATCTTTGTCTGATTACTCTTTGTCCAAAGTCCGTGAACAAGGACGAGTCCACCTAAAATTGAACCAAAAATCGGAAGATGTGTAATGAGTAAATGAATATGTGTTTGGTTCATTTTAATTTATTTTAGTCAAAAATTATAACTATATTTTAATATAAGAATGATAGAAATCATATTAAGCAATGAGTTATTGTTATTTAAACACGATAAATTTTTTCCTTTCTGTTAATGAAAAGTCGCAATGATTGGGTGCTGTGGTATAAGTGTTACCACAAGCAGGACAAACAAAATATATAGAAGGCAAACTGTTTAAAGTGTTATTATTAATGTTGCCCAAGACCTGTTCAAAAAAGAATTTATGTTTTAGTTCGGTTTTCATTGCATAAGTCAGGCTTAAAAATGCAATTTGGTTATCTGCAATTTCTGCTGTTTCTAAAAAGTTAGGATACATGGTTTTAGCTTCATAAGCCTCACCATTTATATCATCAGACAAGTTTTCTTTTGTGGTTTTAACTTTATATTCAGGAGTTATTATAGGAACCGTTGCTCCAGCATTTTCAATCACAGCTTTATGATTTATTGCATGTATATTTTCGGCTGCTGAAACTGCATTGTATAATATTGCAATGTTATGATAGCCTTCTTCTTCAGCTTTTTTTGAAAATGCCTCATATTTAGCTGTTGCTGTTTTCTCTCCTTTATATGCTGATTGCATATTTTCAATAGTTTTAGCTCCTGCATCTATACGTTCTTTGGTTGTTCTTTTTACTTCTGTCTTTTTATTTTTGCAAGAAGTTATTATCAAACAACTAATTGTTGTTATGAGTATGGAATAGATTAGAAATAACTTTTTCATTTTAATTGCTTAAGATTAATTATCATGTAAAGCTAATCTCAAATTCAAACTTAGTTGTTACACAAGTAAGTTTTTAAGTTGTATGATTCACACTTTGTCAAAAGATTAGTCAATGGTTAGGTGGGAGAAAGAGTTAGGAGAACCAGAGGTTGACGTGAGCCAAAAAACTCTTACTTTTGAAAAATGAAACAGAAACTTATCCGTAAAGTGTATGATACAGTATTCAAGATGAAAACTGTAGAATTGGGTAATGAACGTTCCAATATTGCAGAACTGGCACAAGAACTTGGAATTGGAGCGAGACATCTTAAAAAAAGCCATTGGCATTTTGTTGTTGTACAACAGTTATTGATGTTCATACCCATTAAATTAAGAGAAAGGTATATAATATTTAGAGAATTCTCCGACTTTACAAGAAAATCAAAATCATTTTTTTTGAAGATCGTTTCGGAAAAATGAGGCTTTTAGCAAGACACATGCCAGTGTTTTACCTTAATTTAATAGGGGTTGTACTGTGTTATAGGCAGGCAGGCATTTTGTTAAGGTCGTTTTGCAAGCTTTTCAATTGTTAATCCTTGTATGATTATGCTAAACAGTACACAGAAATATGCTGCAATTAAAAGTATATTTTTTGTTTCACTGTCTGGTAACGATAATACCAAAGCCAATGAAAGTCCTCCACGTAAACCACCCCAACTAATTATTTTTACTTCTTTGTTTGTTAGTTTCAGAAGTTTTGGAAATACTAAATGAGGAAGATAAACAATTATTATTCTTGAGAGCAACACTATGAAAACTGAAATTAGTCCGACCCAAATATACTTTGTCTTGAAGTCAATTACAATGAGAACAAAAGCAATTAAGATGAATAAAACCGCATTGAGAATAACGTCAACTAATTCCCAAAATTTATGAACATACTCTTGTGTAGTGTCACTCATTGCAACGTCTTGTCTAAAATTGCCTACCATTAAACCCATTACTACCATTGACAAAGCTCCTGAAAGATGCAAATAATTACACAAAGTATATCCTGCCATTACAAAAGCAAGTGTCAATAAAATTTCTGTTTGATAATGGTCAATTGATTTTAAAAGTAAGTAAAGAAAGTAGCCCAATGCAAGCCCCATTAAAATCCCACCTATGGCTTCTTGTATAAATAAAAGCCCAAAATGTGAAAGGCTAAATTCACCTGTGCTTAATGTGTCTAACAATGCAATAAAAATAACTACGCCAACCCCATCATTAAATAAACTCTCACCAACAATTGTATATTCTGCCCCTTTGGGAACATTAGCTTTTGTCAAAATTCCTAAAACAGCGATTGGGTCAGTAGGTGATATTAACGCTCCAAAAATTAGGCAATAGATAAAGCTAATGTTTAAGTTGAAAATTTGAGTCAATCCATAAAATAGAGTAGCAATAATGATTGTGGAAAGCAAAACGCCACCTAATGCAAAAGTTGCTATTGGTCTTATTTGATGTTTAAGGTTGTTCCAATTGGTATGCAATGCACCTGCAAAAAGTAAAAACCCTAATAAATAGTTGAGTACAATTTTATCAATATTAGCAAGTTCTATATATGTTTTAATTTCTTGTAGAGGAATGTTTAGCCATAATTTTGAGCTGATTACAAAAACAGATAAAACAGTTGATAAAAAGAACAATCCAATTACAAATGGCAGTTTCAAAAATCGTTGGTTCACATAAGCAAAACCTGCTGATAAGCAAATTAGGATTGTAAGAGCAAGGTATATATTCATTTATTTTTCAAAGTTAATCACTCTACTCAATTTTTGTTGGTGTCCAACATGCTCGCCTATAACGTCAATCTGTGAAAAAACTAGGTACTTATTATTCAAATATAGATAAAAAGAGTTTGCAAAGAAGGTTTTAAATATGTATTTTTATATTTTTTGTTCTTAGAAATACAAAAAACAGTATTAAAAAATACTGTTTTTACTCTAACATCAAATAGAGAGCATGAGACTGCTCTATTTTACTAAGGATTTTTATTTAGTTTTAACTGGGGAATTTTTGATTATATTAAGTTTCCTCTGCTTGTTTCTCATCAAGCCTGCCTTTAATTCGCTTTAGCAATTCTTTATATTTTACTTCTTCAAATTTTAAGTTCATGCCTGTATTTTGAAGGTTTCTTGATAATACACCTTTATTTCCTTGTATTTTCAAACCCTTGTTTATTTTAATGATTATATGCATGACTGTTAAAGTTTCTATGAATATACAAAACTGTTAATTCTTTTTGAATATATAATTACAGATATGAATCATAAAATTACACATATCATACTTTTTTAAATGATTCAAGTATTTGAAATATAGTAATATGATATATATACAAGATATAGCAAGGATTGTGTAAGGCTTAGCTTTCAAATTAGACCTACCTTTGTATGGCTATCAAAACCATTATTCTTACGTTGATAGCAATAAACCCTTAAACCAAAAATTTTATGAGCTTCATAGATGAAAAAAGTACTTGGAATAAATTGAAAGGTAAATTGAAACAACAATATGCCATCCTTACTGATGATGATTTACTTTTTGAAGAAGGTAAACAAGATGAGTTGGTGGGAAGACTACAAACCAAACTTGGAAAAACAAAAGAAGAAATTCTTAAACTAATTAGTGGAGTGTAATACCCCTTTACTTTATGAGCCATTATACATAATGGTTTCTATAACATATCACTTCTAAACTTAACATCATGAAAAAGATAGAATTATTAATTATTACATATTTATCTGTATGTATCACTTTTATGAATTGTACTACTCCTTCACAAAAAGTTGAAGATGCTGAAAATAAAGTGGAAAAAGTAGATAAACAACTTGATAAGGCAGATAAAGAGTTGGAAGAAGCCCAAAAAGAATATTTGGAAGATGTAAGAAAAACTAGAACAGCATTTTTGAACGCATTGATTAAAAATGATGAAAAAATTATGGTATTCAAGGAAAAAATAGCTGTTGAAAAGCAGGAAATAAAAGATAAATATACTCAGAAGATAACTGAACTAGAAGAAAAAAATCAAAAAATGAAAGAGAAACTGGAAAGTTATCAAATAGAAGGTGAAAATCAATGGAAAGCATTTAAAAAAGACCTTAGCCATGATATTAATGAGGTTTCAGAAGATATCAATCGTCTTAAAACTACTCAATATTAATTTTTACAAACTTAAACTATAAAAAAATGAAAAAACTATTTTATATAATCGTGTTAATTACTCTTTCAACACACATTAGTGTTGCACAGGATGATGATAGTAGAGAAAAATTCCATTTGGGACTAAAAGCTGGTGCAAATTACGCCAATATTTATGATTCTAAAGGTGAAGAATTTACAGCTGATGGCAGATTTGGGTTTGCTGGAGGTGTTTTCTTTTCTATCCCTATAGGCAAATACTTAGGTGTTCAGCCAGAAGCTTTAATTTCTCAGAAAGGTTTTCAAGGAAAAGGTGTTCTTTTAGGTAGTAATTACGAATTTACTCGTACAACAACCTATTTAGATGTACCCTTATTGATTGCCATAAAACCTGCTCAGTTTATTACCATACTGGCTGGTCCTCAATATTCTTACCTCTTGCGAAGAAAAGAGAAATTTACAAACAATGGAGCAACCATTCTTCAACAACAAGAATTTGAAAATGACGATATCCGTAAAAATACACTTTGTTTTACAGGTGGTGTAGATGTGAATATTCAACAACATATGGTTGTAAGTTTGAGAACTGGTTGGGACTTAAGAAATAATAGTGGTGATGGAAACTCTACAACTCCTCGTTATAAAAATGCTTGGTATCAGGCCACCATTGGATATAGATTCTAGAAAAAACACAAGTTTTTCTAGACTGTTTTTACAAAAATTTTAAGGAAAGTAAATTTTGAAGTCATTTTTAAATACAGCCCTTTTAAAAGGGCTGTATAAGAAATGTTTTTTCTCTATTTTACTATTTGTCATGCTTAAGTCTGAGTTGGGCAAAAATTACTGATGTTATAGGGCGTTTTTTATTCGTCAATGTCTTCAAATGTTAGTTCGTTATTGGTTTTACTTATTGATATTCTTCTGAATGTTGGTGCGTAGCCTTCACGTCCACTTGGTTTAAAATATTCTCGAATATAGGATTCTTTGGTCTCATAATTCTGAACAATTTTTTTACCGAAATACCTGTCAGGAGCAGGTTGATACATTAATATCTCTAAGGAATCATTGTTCGATTTAAAATTGTCTGCACTTTTTATTTTAGTGATTGCATTTTGTTTGTCACGTTCTGATATTTTTAATGTAAATGTGTGGTAGTAGTCGCCAATTGCAGACATAGATTCATTCTTCAATAATTCAAAGTCGTCTGTCATTTTAATGTCCTGTTCTTCAACTAATTCTTTTGCATTATTCTTCGTGAAAAGTTGGTCTTCAAATGCAATACAAAGACCTATTGTCAATACAAAAAGTCTGTATGCAATTGTCAAGTATTTAGCAGTTTTTGGATAGCCGAGTCTTTTAGGAATGAAATAGAACAAGAGTCCAAGTCCAATTGGGATTCCTATGAACACTAAAATTAAAAGTCCTATAAATAGTATTGAGTCCAAATGTTTATTATCTGTTAGTTGTCGTCCTAAAATGCTCCGACCTTTCAGCTACCACTAATGTTTATTTGGAGCCGAAAAGTCTCTGCCACCACGAACGTCCCACTTTTGGCAAGTTGCTGTTAATGCTAGGTTTTTCTTTCAGGTAATTAATCACTGTTTCGTTGTCTGTATGTTTATATGTTTTTTTTAATTTTTCTAAGTCGTAGCCATGAAATCCAAGAGTAACTGGAATCACAGACTGCACTTTCGCTCCTTTCTCTTTGAAATTTCCTGTCTTTGTTATTTTGACATTAATTACTTGAAATGCTATACTATACTCTTCCCAACTTTGCAGATAGATTGTTCCGCAAGATTTACATTTAAAAGAACTATCGCCATCTTTTTCCAAATGCTTTGAGAAAATAAAAAAAATTTCTTCTTGGTCAAGGAAACTAACAGGCTTGTCCCATTGTATAAAGTTTCTAAATCTTTGATATTCGCAGGGGCAACCTTCACTGTAAATTGTTTGAATAAGTTCTTCGGACATTGAAATGAATTGTTTTCGTTTAAGATTAAATTCATTTACTTTATCTAGGTTGTTATTCCATTCTACTGAACCTCCAATTGTCAAAACACCTTCCTTATACTTTTCACCCTCTTTAATTTGAACTTTAACTTCATTGTTTTCAACTGGTCCAATGTGAATGTATTCTTGAGGAACTACAATCTCTCCGAATTTGTCAATAAGTCCATAAGTTTTAGAATCACCAAATTTTGCATAACCATTTTCAAATTTAGTTAGAATACGAAATTGATAGTCGATGATTAATTTTCCTGTTTTGTCAATTGCTCCATGTTTGTCATCAATATTTCTTACTACAGCAATGTCGTTTGAAAACTCCTCTGCAAAATGAAATTGTGGCTCTATTATTTCTTGTCCTGTTTTGTCTATGTATCCCCATTTTTCATTTATTTTAATCCGTGCGAGTCCTTCAGTAAAATTTCCGTATGATTCATATTTATTCTGAAAAGGAAGAACAATTTTTCCGTTAGAGTCAAAATAGGCGTGAGTGTCTGCTTGAGTTACATTAAAAAGTCCACCTGAAAAAGGTTCAATAAAGTCATAAATCGCAGGAATAATTACTCCATTTTCAATGGTCATAATACCCATTTTGTCTCCGTCATAAAATTGAAAATATTCTCTGTCCATTGGTCTGTCTTAAACTTGGCTCTAACGGCAGTCTCTGAAAAAACTCTTTTTTTCTTAGAAAATTATCAAAATCATGCTCATTTTTTACAAATAAAGCCCTTTGAGCGATTCTAATTTTATGCACCTAATTTATAAGTATAAAAAATGAATAAAGTAGATTGTCTTAAAATTAGGCGTTTTTTGGGTATTTCTAAACAGCGTAAGCATAATCTTTCATGGTAAGTTGACAAATACCTGATTATGTATGAGTTATTATTAAAAAAATCCTATTAAAGAATTTTTTTGATAAAATTTTTAATAGGATCATATTTTCCATATTTGTGATGTTTGGAGACAATGTGATTTTGATAGGCACACCTAATGGGTGGTAGTTTTATTTTATCTTATTCAATTCGTACACAAAGCTTTTTGAGTCAACTTTTGAATTTTTTAAATCTGGCTTTTTATCTTTCTCAACAACTAAAGGCATTCCTCCTTCTAAATTTGTAACAATTCCGTTTTTATCAACAAATATGTTTACTGGATAAGCACTTGTAAAATATTCGCAATATTCTCTCGCATTAACGATATGTGTGAAATTAAATTCCTTTTTCTTCAAAAATTTTTTTACTTTCTCTTTTGTTTCAAAAGTGATAGCTAAAAAAATTATTCCTGAATATTCGGGTAATTCTTTAAGTCTATTTAATTCAGGTATTTCAAGTATGCATGGTAAACAAGATGTAAACCAAAGATTTATCACCATTGGTTTTCCTTTAAAATCTTCAAATTTTAAAGTTTTATCATTTATATCTTTTAAAACAAAGTTAGGAAGTGGTTTCCCAATTATTTTCTTTTTATGTTCTTTTTCTTTTATAAAATTATCCAGTGAAGCACTATCAAGAACATGAATTCTAAACTCGTAAATGATACTATCTCCTTTTTCAATTTTGTTTTTGAAGTCTTTATAAGCAATCATTCCCAATTTGCTCATTTTACTTGTCAATGCAGACATAGTGGAATCAATGGTTTTTTCAGAAACAATATTTCCATCAGCATTTTTATAATAAGTTCTTTTTGTTTCTGTTGTTTGTCCATACAAAATATTTATTCCAAAAAACAAAACGAAAATAGTTAAGTTAAATAGCCTCATGTTTGAATCTTTATGTTATACTTACTTAATTGTTTGGGTAATTAATACTAACTCATAAATATACGCAATATATGTGTTTTCTTAAAAAGAATTATATCAAAATGTATACTGCAATATAAAATATTGTTTATTAGTATTTTATATTAAAAATAATACAGAATATGCAATACACTTTTATAAATTATCTAATGGACTTTTTATCTTTTTGATACTTTCTTCACTGACATGAATGTATTGCAAAGTTGTTTTCAAGTGCTGATGACTTTACAATTCTTGTAAAAAAAGTTTGAAAAATTGCAGATAATAGTTTAGAGGCACAAAAATGTAAATTTGTATATCACTCCACCTAATTCAAAATTCATATTGGCAACAGTATTATTCAATTTTTCTAAAAAAATATCTGACAGATTTTGTCCTGATAATGTATAACTCACAATTTCATTTTTTTATTTCGGATAAATAGTACTCTTCCGAAAAAATATTGATTACCATAAAATTCATCATTGTAAAACATACCAGTAAATTCTTTTAAATTTATTTTATCAGGATTTGGAAGAAAAGGAAAACACATTTTCAGCAAAAAATGGAAGTAGCTCTTCTGATTGAAAACTCAGGTATTTGAAAAACAGTGTATTATTTTTTGCAACCAATGAGAAAAAATTTCCAAGGCGTATCTCATAATCACCATCCATTTTTTTAAATCATTATTTGTGTAATTAGGTGTGATTTTTTTCTCTTGCATACGTTGTAAGATATAAATCCAGAATACCATAAGATAGTTTCAATGAATTAAACAATTCTAAATTTCCTATTACAATTATCGAAAATTTATGCTCTGGAACTCTCAACAAATAAGTTCGATAACCAACTTCTAAACCTTTGTGAATTTTACTCTTCTGACTCAGTCCGTAGGCGATTTTTTCTCCAGAATTTAAATAACTTGGGCTTCATCCTCTTAAATATTTTTTGTTTTCCAATAAATTGGATTGTCAAAATTCATAGCCAAAGGCTAAGATTATATGCTGTCATATAAATACCTGTGGAGAAGTTCTTAAGGAAGGCAACCATTCAAATAGAATGAAATATGTTCACCATTGTTTTTCAAAACTATTAACTTTGTTTTTTTTGTAGAACATATTTGATAGACACATGACAGCAATGGCTATTTTTGCAATTTGTTTGCTCATCACAATCATCCTTATTGTGGCCTTTTTGATGATCTCAGGCACAGGAGTCATGATGCTTATTGTTATTTTCCCAGCTATTATAGCAGAGACCATCACAGGAGAACGTGGTATGTTTTCTCCCAATGGTAGCGACTCCAAGTCTACTTTATTTAATGCTATTATTTGTATCTTTGTCTTGATTGAAGTAGTCCTAGTTGCTAGTATATTCTTTGGCATCTACTGCCTGTTTTGTGGCTTTCCTCATACCGAAACTTCCTCAAAAATAGAAAATTCTCTTTCAATATCTGCCCAAATTGGTCACTTAGTGATTATAAATAAAATATTACTCGCCTTAAACGCCTATTTTGTAATCATGTATATCTATTACACTTATAAGTTTAGAGATACCTTTAAAGAAATGAGGGGACTTACACTGTTTAGCAATCGAATTATGCCTATAATCTCATTTCTATGGGCTATTATTTATTTAATTGGGTGTCTAAATTATCTGCAAAGTTATCCAGAGACAAGTAGTCTGAGTTTCACATTTAAATTAATAGGTGCCATTTATATACTTCATATTCTTTATTCTATAGGCAAAACCATTTACGTATTATCATTCACTTTGCGTTCACACATTTCTGAATTAAAATTCGGATATTGGCTTGGACTCGCTCAAAGTATAGTTTACAACATTTTATTCTTCTATTTTTTCTTGCAACTCTAGTTCCCACTCTGGATTAAGTCTTAACTCATACATTAGATGGAGCAAGTTTGCAACTTATTTCATCTAAATCAAAAAACATTTCTGATTGTCACTAATACCATCCACGTTTTTATGAACTATAAATAGAGATTTTTTGAAGGTATTGAAAGCTTCAAAACAGATGATATTGCTCATTTATATCAAAAAGAT
>LJIE01000008.1 GCA_001281695.1 bacterium 336/3
AAAAAAGACAGCGTATCAGTCGAAAAAACAGAAATTATCCGTCAAAACTTTGGCTTAGAAAACCTCCTTTTTAGAAGATTAAATCTTTAAATTAGGCTTATAAAACTCTTTTTTACAAGTAAACTTATCCTAAAAAAGACATTTTATCAGTCAAAAACAAAAATATTTACCTGTATAAATACCAGATTTACAAATCATTATAAACGAAAAAACACATTTTATAAGTCAAAATGTGTTTCAAATATTTATTAGTTCTCTAATAATTCTTTAATTTTCACTAATTTCTCTGTTGTAGTTTTAGATAATAGAGATTTTATTTCTTCAATTAATCTTTGATTTTTATCTTCAGAATTCGCCTGCTTATTTTTTTGTTTTGTATCAATTTTTTCTGTTAAACTTTTAATCTTTTTGCTATCTTTCTTCTTGATAGCATCTCTCATTTCTGAAACAATAGATTCATCTTTTTTTAATTTCGCAAACTCCTGAATAGTTTTAGAAGGTATGGAAACTTCTTTACTCAATATAGCATCTTTAATCTCTGTATTCTTTTCAGAAAGCACATTTATTCCTTCTGCAAATTTCTCATCATTACGAATGGTCTTCTCTGAAACTTTATTCTGTTTCGCTAATTTTTCTGCTGTTTTCTGAGGTGTGGTAATATTTTCCACCCCACTTGTGTATTGATTTTCACCAACTTTTTTTTTTTCCTGCTTGTATTGTAAACCTCTCAGATATGATTTTTGTAATTCTGTTAGGTTTCTTCTTCCCAACTGATTATTAATCATCCAATCTTTTACAGCATCAATATTAGAAAAGTCCTTAAAACTTGTTTTATAAGTTAGATTGTTTTTTTTACATATTGAATAACGATTGTGCCCATCTACCAATATAGTTTTTCCTTCATGTTCCCATAATTGCAGAGGTTCTTTGCATCCTTCTGCTATAATATTGGTTTCAAGTTGTTTGTACTCTTCTGTGGTAAGGGGTGGAATAAGAGCCTTTAATTCTTCGAGAATTGTAATTTCTATCTCTTGATTTGCCTTCTGGACACTCGCCACAATGCCTTTAAAGTTTTTCTTGCTCATAATAATTCTTTTGCTAAGTTTAAGTAGTCTTCTGAAGCCTTAGATTCTGCTGCATAAGCAAACACATCTTTTTGCAAAGCAGATGCCTCTTGAAAAGTAACTGTTTGACGAATATTCGTTTCAAAAACTCTCTCTCCTGATGCTTCTGCCAAATCTTGAACAAAGTTTTTGGAAATGATTGTGTTATTGGTTTGAGTAGCTAAAATACCTGTTATCTTGATATTAATACCCAAATCTTCTTGAAGAGTAGTAATCAGTGTTTTGATGGTTTTCAATCCTAAAACACTGAAATATTGTGGTTGCATCACTATAATTACTTCAGAGCATGCCATCAGAGCATTGGTTGTTAGAATTCCTAAACTTGGGGGACAATCTATCAAAACGAAATCAAAATCTTTAACTTTAGATAAAGCTTTTTTTAGTTTGTGTGTTCCTGTAACATTGGTTTGAATTTTAAATTCTACCTCAGAGAGTTCAAGTGTTGCAGGAACTAAATCTAAGTTCTTATCTATATTTATAACAGATAGAGCATCATTATCTAATAAAGAATTCGCTATACTTTTTTCAGGATTTTCTACACCACATGCAACACTCAAATTGGCTTGTGGGTCAATATCTATTAATAAAACTTTTTTTCCTAGCAAGCTCAAGGCTTTTCCTAGATTATGAGTGGTAGTGGTTTTTCCTACACCACCTTTATGATTAATAATAGCAATAATTCTCATGTTTTTTTATCTTAGACATTTCAAAGATATGAAATATATATCTGAAATAATACTATTAAAGTTGAATATTTATAAAATTTGAGGGGTGGAAATGATTACCACTCCTATTTTTTTCAAAAAACACTTTAAAAATCAAAGTGTCGCAACCTTTATAATAAATAAGCCAAGCATTTTTTCCATCTTTTTTGATTTGCGAGGAACCAGAATCTAATATCGAAGATAAACCTAAACGGTAGATAATCATTATAAGAAAAAATCATTTTAAAATAAAACAACACAATTTTGTGTATTTTATATTATTTTATTATTTGTAGGCTCTATAATTAACTTACAATCAAATTGTTATAAGCTCGAAAAAACACATTTTATAAGCGAAAAAACACATTTTATAAGTCAAAAAACACATTTTATAAGCGAAAAAACACATTTTATAAGTCTAAAAAACACATTTTATAAGTGAAAAAAAACATTGAAAAAGATTTGTGTTTTTTAAATGTGTTTTTTAATTTTAATCAAAAATAAAAGTATGAATAATTATTTACAAATATCGGAAAATAAAGAGATTAGGCAATCAAATATTTTGACAGAGGCTCGTATAGAGCTAAGTGCTTGTCAATTAAATATTCTATTTTATCTCATATCTATCTTAAAACCTGGAATTCTGAAATATACTATCAATGCCAGAGAATTGATGGAACTTTCAGAAACAGAATGGAATTATCAACAATTAAGAGAATCGACAGGAGAGATGGTATCTAAACTTTATGAATATAAGAAACCTAATGGAAATTTGCTTCAAATAACTGTATTTGCCAGTTGTGAATACATATCTGGGCAGGGAATTATAGAAATTGAATTATCAGAGAAAATAGTACCTTTTTTATTTGATTTGAGAGAACAATTCACATCTTTTAGGTTGTTAGCCTCATTAAATATGTCATCTAAATATGCTAAAAGACTTTATATGATGCTTTCACAATGGAAAGATTTAGGAGAATGGAAAACTACCATACAAGAACTTAAGTCTCGTTTAAAACTCATAGACCCCACAGGAAAAGAGCCTGAACAATATAAGCAAATTGTGCAGTTCAAAGATAGAGTTTTAGAACCTGCTATTGCACAAATCAATCAGCATACAGAATTAAAAGTGAGCTACAAAATGTCTAAAAAGGGGCGTTCATTTAAGAATATAGAATTTCATATAGATTTGCAAAAACCAAAACAAATACCAAGTATTGATTTTGAGCAAGATTTACAGGAACAAAGATGTGCAAAAAATATGGAAGAAATAGGCATTAAAAGGCAAGATTTAATTGAAAAAGTGGTAAAAAATGAGAACTTGAGAAAACAAGTATTCAAGTGGTATCATGACTGGAAAATTGGAAAATTAGGAAAAGTCAACAATCCTGCTGGGTTGCTTCTCAAAACTTTAGGTTTGGTATAAACGAAAAAACACATTTTATAAGTGAGATTTTAGAAAAATATTATCGTTAGAATAAATTATTAATCAGTTAGTTATAAGCGAAAAAACACATTTTATAAGTCAAAAACTAGAGATTAAGAGGCTTTATAGACTATAAATCCACAACAGATAAGCAAGATTAGAAAAAATATATCATCATAATAAAATGCTAATCAGTTAGTTACAATCGAAAAAACACATTTTATAAGTCAAAAATTAGAAATTAAGAGGCTTTATAGACTATAAATCCACAACAGATAAGCAAGATTAGAAAAAATATATCATCATAATAAAATGTTAATCAGTTAGTTATAAGCGAAAAAACACATTTTATAAGTCAAAAACTAGAGATTAAGAGGTTTTATAGACTATAAACATACAATAAATAAGCAAGATTAGAAAAAATATATCATCATAATAAAATGCTAATCAGTTAGTTACAATCGAAAAAACACATTTTATAAGTCAAAATATAACTCTGTGGGGCTTTTTCAGACTGTAAAAAAACACAATTTATAAGTAAATTGCAGAGAAAATAAATCTTGTAAATATCTAACAATGAAAAATTTACAATCGAAAAAACACATTTTATAAGTGAAAATAGACATCGTATCTGGATTGTTTCACACCTGATACTTTTTCTTCAAATATTTTTTCACAACTAGCTTGTTTGAGGGCATCAGTTTGAAGGTTGAGGTTTTGGTCTTAAGCGGAAACTCTGACATATCCGATTTTCATGATAATGTATTTAAGGTTTTAAAGGGGTGATATAAATAGAGCCTTTATATTCTCCCATTTTTTCTATTTTTTTCTCTTTTTGTAAAATTTGAATATCTTTTTTGATGGTATGGATAGATACATGCGTAAAATGATTCGCCACATCAGCTAATTTCACAGGCTGACGCTCTTCAATAAAAACTAAAATTTGTTTTTGTCTTTCACTCAAATAAGTAGCTTTTTGTAAAAATTCTTGATATTTTTTATCCAACTTCACCAAAAGAGTATCTAAGGAATTCAAGAAAAATAAAATCCAACTTTTGATATTTTCACTTTCTTGGTAACGATTCTTTTGCCCATCCATCAAAGCTTCATAATATTCTTTTTTTTGTTGTTCAATCTGATTCTCAAATGAAATATAGGTAATAAACTTATAACCCTCTTTGAGTAATAAAAAAGTGGTTAGTAAACGTGACAAACGACCATTTCCATCTTGAAAAGGGTGTATAGATAAGAATTCATAAACAAAAATTGCAATGATTAGTAATGGATGAATATCTTTTTTTGAGAGTTGTTCATTTGTCCATTCAATGAGTTCTTGCATTTCTTTAGCAACCAAGTGTGGAGGAGTGGTTTTAAAAATTACTTTTTTGCCTCTAGCAGGAGAAACAGCAACTACTTCATTAGAAAGATTTTTATAAGTTCCTTTGTGTCTTTGGTCTTTCTGACTGTGTTTGAGCAGTAAATGATGAAATTGTAAAATATTATTTTCTGTAAAATCAATGAAAGGATATTGTTCAAAAATCAATTCTAAAACCTCATAATATCCTACAATTTCTTCTTCATCTCTTGTTTTGAGTTTTGTTATTTTTAAATTTTTGAGTAAAGATTGTACTTCATCATCTGAGAGTATGCAACCTTCTATTCTTGTAGAAGAACCTGTACTTTGAATAGTAGCAATCTTATGAAGTTCTTTGAGAGAACGGTTCTCTTTTTGTCCCAGAATTTCCCAGCCACTCTGAAAAACATCAATTTTAGATATTTTTTTAAGAATAACTTGATTTACATCAAAGTCAAAGTGTAGTTTGTTGAATAAAGACATATTCTAAAGTAGATTTTACAAATATATCTATATTTTATCCATAAATTATCTATAAAAAACAAATTTCTTTTTAAAGTAACTAAAAATTTCAGAAAACTCAACATATCTAAGTAATATAACTAAACAAATAAAATAAACCAGTTTAGTAAACTTTTTTTGTAGAAAAAGGAAGCAGGAGAACAAAGTTTATAAAAACGGGGATATAATCATACCAATCTAAGAGGATTGGAAAAAGTAAATGGTGAGATGGCAATCATGATGACCATTTACAATATGAAACGTGTACTCAATATACTTGGAACAGAAAAATTCTTGGAGAAACTCAAGATTTGGAAGCCAAAGTATCCAAGATTAGCAAAATCAAACAAAAAACGAATGATTGTAAGGCAATCTACTCCATTCATTTTTTGTACTTATAAATTAGTTGCATAAAATTAGAATCGCTCAGAGAGATTTATTTGTAAAAAACGAGCATAATTTTGATAGTTTTCTAAGAAAAATGAGTTTTTTCACAGCCTGACGTTTTGCGGCTTGACGCAGGGATTAGATGCACAAATGTTGAATTTACTACTACTACCCCATTGCATTCAAACTCTTGTTAGCTGATGTTTTATTTCCATCTTCCAATGATTTCTTTTTTGGTTATGGGGTTATGGTCTCCTCTTGGGTCAATTGCAGTATTTTCCTTTGTTTCTACTAAAATAGGTGTTCCTTTTACTTTTATACATAGGTCAATATTATTGTCATTGTCATCAAGGTCTGCAATATGAAACGGATGAACTTTAAGAGTATCTGAATTTTGAATTAAAGTAATGGTAAAAGATGTAAGTTCTTTTTCTCCTAATTCCTTTCCATTCGTTGCTCTTATACCACCTGCCCAAACTGTTCTTACCACTGTTTCTGTTTCAGTTTTTGGACAATCACAACCTCGACCTTTTTCACTATAAGGATAATCTTGGTCAAATGAAAAATATTCAGCATAACTTATAAAAGGACCATCTTTTAAAGGTGTAACTTTGATTTTTTGACCTTTTAAATTTTGTCCATCTCTTGTTTTTAAATCACTTATAATTTCAACTTCTTTAGGTTTGTTATCTGGTGCATTTCCAAACTCACCAATTAATAAAATTGTTCTTAATTCAAATGCTTCAATTGCTGGTTTAAATGTTGCAAATGCTACATTTAACTTATCCCCTTTTTGAGTTGTTATTTGAAATACATTTGAGTTTAAAGTAGCAGGGTCTATTTCGTGTGAAAAAACCAAAGGCATTCCGTCTTTTCCTGGTGCTTTATTCCATATACCCATTGATTTTTGAGGCATTGCATTATCTAATCCAAAAAAAGCAGAAAGTAATACTGCTTTCCTTGTTTTATTGATTTCTGGATTTTCTTTTGATAAAATATAATTGGGAAGTTGTTTGCAACCAAGGATTAAAAATAAAAGTATAATTAAACTTTTTTTCATTTATTTCTATCTTTTGCCAATAAATTTCTTACTTGGGCATTGATTTGGCGATGTTCTTGGAATTCAATATTTCTTTGTCAAGCATCATAACTCTTTTTATAACACTTGCTCATTTTTCATACCAAAATATATAATTTATGACGATTCTTCTTCAACTAACTAAAAACTATAACTTTTTTAGTTAGTTTGTATGTATTTAAGGATTATTCTAATTTAAAATCTGCTAATTCGTAGTTTACACTTCTTCCTCCCTCATCAGTTTGTTGTAAAATTCCTTTCTCTATTAAATCTTTGATGTCTCTTAAAGCAGTATCATTAGATGTTTTGGTGATTTTTGCCCATTTTGAAGTCTTTAATTTACCTTCAAACCCATCAAAAAGTTTGTTGAGCATCAAACGTTGGCGTTCATTAATGGGTGTATGTTCATATAATTTCCAGAACTCCGCTTTTTGTAATATTTTTTGTGTGGTGCTTTCAGTAGCAAGCATAGCATTCTTCAAGCAATGTAAAAACCACTCAATCCACTCAGTAATATTACCCTTACTATGTTGTACTTTTTGTAATATCTCATAATACTGTTTTCGTTCTAATAAAATTTGACTGGACATACTGTAAAAACGTTCCCCACTACCTTCAGCACGAGCAAGTAGCATATCTGTAATAGCTCGACCTATTCGACCATTGCCATCATCAAAAGGGTGAATAATAATAAACCAGAAATGAGCAATAGCAGCCTTCAAAACAGGGTCAAGTTGATGATGATTATTAAACCAGTCCAAGAACTGATCCATTTCTTTTTTCACCACTTCAGGTTTTACAGCCTCATAATGTATTTTTTCTTTGCCCATAGCACCAGAAACCACTTGCATTTCACCTGTACGATATACCCCCACTTCAATTTTATAAGGTCCACTATATCCAGTAGGGAAAAGAGCTGCATGCCAACCAAATAAACGTTCTTGAGTTAATGGTAGTTCATAACGTTGAGTAGCATCAAGCATCATTTCTACTACACCTTCTATATGACGGCTACTTGGCACAAGTCCTGCTGTATTGATACCCAAACGTCTTGCAATAGAGGAACGAACTTGGTCATAATTAAGTAATTCACCTTCTATTTCTGATGATTTTACTATATCTAAGGTTAAAGCTTTTAGTGTTGCTTCTTCTTTGGCAGAAAACCCTAAAGCATTCATCTGTCCAATAATTTTACCCTGCATTAACCGAACTTCACCAAATATAGCATTGATGGCTTTGTCATTCCAAGTAAAATCTGTCCAGTTTTTATGTTCATAAATATATTTTATCATTACTAAATCTGTTATGCGGTAAATATATTGATTATTCACCGTAAATTTGCGGTATTTATATTATTTTTTCACCGCAGAAATGATATAAACTATATTTTGCTTTGAAAATGCTTATTATTCCTAAAATAAGATAATATTTAATAGACTATAATAAAAATACATCAAATTAATCAAATTTTAAGCTCAAGAAATTGCACTTTTTTTGGACTACTTTTTCATCTATAAAAAATACAATCCTTTTAAAAGGGCTGAATAGAAAGGCATTTTTCTCAATTTTACTATTTACCATGCTTAAGTCTAAGTTGTGTAACATTTTGTTAGGCGTTTATGCATCATTTGCTTTTTTGATTATAGGGAACATATCCTTGCCATTTCCAAGGAATACAGGTCTCCCCAATCAGGGTTTCTATGAGTTCCTGAAATACTGTTTCCCCATTTTCACTATTTATTAGAATAATTATAGCAATGCCTTTGTCAATAAAATTAATGTTGTAATTTCTCCAAGAACCACCATTCCCCTCTTTAAAAAATGCTTTGCCATAGGAAGAACATTGAAAAACTCCCCAACCTAAGCCATAAGACAACTCAATAGCATGATTCTCATTTGTTGTTTCAAAAGTAATTGGTGGAAATTGAGTGATTGAATGAATTTTAATTTGAGGTTTTATCATCTCATTAAACCACTTCTTTTGTAATCCTTTTTTTCGCATAATATGTTCAGTAAATCTAGAGTAATCTGCTATAGTAGTTACCAAAGATCCACCAGCCACGCCTTCTGTTCTTTTTCTCTTTCTATCAATTTCTCCGTTATTCAGATGTCCTACAGCTATATTCTCATCTCCAAATGAATTATGCCATACATAACCAGTTCTTGTCATTCCAATCGGCTTAAACACATGTTCAATTGCCAATTCATCAATTGTTTTTTTCGTAATCTCCTCTATTACTAATTGTAAAAGCTTAAAACCTTCACCTGAGTATGCATATTTTTCTCCTGGTGTAAAATAAATTTTCATTACTCCAAGTGTATCTTGAACGCCTGTTGTTGGATGAAACCATCTAACATTTGGAAGTCCTGTTGTATGGCTTAAACACATTTTTGCAGTAAATAATTTCCAGCGGTCGTCTGATTTTAGGTCTGAAAAATAATCATACTCATAGAGAGGTTTATGTAAATATTTATAGAGTGGCTTATCTAAATCTAAAATTTTCTGTTGCACTAGTTTCATTACAAGGTAGCCAAATACAGCCTTGCTTAAAGAAGCTCCATACATTATTGAAGCTGTATCCAAGAGTTCATTTTGGGGCTTGTTTCTATAGCCATATGATTTGACGAAAACAGTTTTCTTATCGTTTATAATCGACAAGCTAAGTCCCTGAATTTTTGCAGTATCCATAAGGCGTTTAACTCTCTTATCAATTTCATCAAATGAGACTTTTTTGTTATCTAATCTTTTAATTTGATTGGTTTGTCCAAATGTCAAATTGAAAGTAAGTAACAATCCAAGTAAGATTTTTAATTCCATATTTTTGTTTGTTATTAGTTTTCCATTTCGTTAGCATAACACTGAAAGAGATAGAGCACAAAACTCGAAGTTTGCACATCACCCACCTAACGCAAAACTGATGTGCTTGTTACACAACTCAAATATAGGATAAAAGAATGTAAAAATCTAGTCTTATAAAAACGCTGTTAGTCATTGTGTAAATATTTAATATTCATTGTATTTACCTATGCAAAAAGATCAAGAAATACAATCAAGAATGTCTATCAAGTTTCATTGGAGTCGTTAGTACCTTCAGATAACTTAGCTGAAATTTTGACCCAGACCATATGGCCAATTTATCTTAGGTAGGGATGAAATTGGATCAAATCACACAGATATAGGTTATGATAGTGGAGAAGCTTTGCAGTTTTGTGAGTAGCATGACATAAATGCTTATATTCCAAACTTTGGACAATACAAGCCAAACGTGAAGGTTTTATATACAATCCAGTAAAAAACCAATATGAATGCCAAAAAGAAGGAGGCAACAAAACTATTTTGAGCTATAAAGGAATCAATAGTGAGTTCATGTCAAATAGATAGATACACTTGAAAAAAACACGTTAAAAGGGCTGAATAGAAACGGAATTTTTCTGAATTTTACTATTTGCCATGCTTAAGTCTGAGTTGTGCAATAGTTACTATTATTAAGTTATTACTATTTTATTTTTAAACATTTTGTAAAAGAATAAGACTAAAGCTAAAAAGCCTATTGCACCTATAAGTACAAGAATTGAATTCATTATCGAGTCATCTTTTTTTTTAAATGAGTCATTAAAGTACTTGCTAGGTTTTAAGTACATTTTACTATTTGGGTAATCTATTATGAAGTTAAATTTTGATTGTAGGCCGATACCAATTACACCATCTTCAAATTCCGACTCTGCATTAGATTCGGCTGCCAACAAAGTAGGGACATTTTCTATTTTATAACTTGCAATTGTAACCTCTGGAACTTCCAATATTTTCGCATCAATAATCCTATTTTCACTTGATGCAATTCCTGCTTTACCAATTACTTTCATTGTATTATTTAGCTTTTCCTTTTTTGCAAATCTTGAATCAAAAGTCAAAGCATTGTCTGCTCCTGTGTCAAAAAAATACCACCCATTACTTCTATTTTTTCCATTGTTAATTGTAATAGGAATATATAAACCTCCTGTTGTTTGTTTAAATTCAATTTGTGAATACGAAGTGATTTTTTTAGGAAGTTTATTATGTATCAATAAAAGTTTGTTGTCGAAATCAATTTCTAAAATTTTGTTTTGGAATACATTAAATCCAATCAATGCACCTCCATTCCCAAGAAATCCTGCTTCGTCAATATAACATATTGGGATATTGGCAATATTCAAATTACCTAATTGAAGATTATTATTGCTACTTGTTTTTTCAGTAGAAAGCCCTGTAACACTCTCATCTTCCATTATGCCGTCGAGAGTCAATTTATTCAGTTTGTCAAAATTCTTCCCAATTACATAAACTACCCTAGCTCCTAAATCAAAGCAAAAGTCCATTTTTGAGCTATTATTTATGCTTCCTTTAATAATTATTTGCTTGTTTTTATTTAATGTGAATGGTAGTGTGTCTGTTTCATTATGATTATTTTTCTGCTTTACATATTGATGATTTTTGGTAGTTAAAATCACTGTGCAAGTATCAGATTTATTCAAAAGCACTTTAAACTGATAATTAGATTCTTCTTCTACATTTATGGAAATAGAATCAACATCTGTGAAGAAAGTAATTTGCCTCTTTTTGCAATTTTTAGCTAAATGATAAAAAATGGGTGATTGGGATTTTATTAGATGATTCCAATACTTAGTTTTCCCCTCCCAACCATCTTTAATAGTTACTTTAGGTGAATTGGCCCTTAATAACTTTGATTTTTCTTGAGCAAAAGTCGAACCAATAAAGCAAAAAAGAAATGATGAAAAAATTAAAAATGTCGATTTCATTTTTTAAGTTCAAATTAAATTTAATATTTTTTGTTTATTTACCTTTGGTCTGAGTATAGTTCTAAAATTGCTGCTAACATCCTCAAGTTTTATAGCTATTGCAGACTAATCCGAAACTTTTTGCACAGACCTCAAAAACATAAAACAAACTTTAAAATAAGATCTAAACCCATAATTGCGTAAAACCTGTGTTAGTGGTTCTTATACTTTTTATTAGTCTTTTACAAACTTTAATATGCAATTTTGGGAGGTATTAAATTCCATTTTTTGTAGTAAAAGAGCTGATTATAAATAGTGCAAAACTGATGATTAGTAGTTTTTTCATTTTATATTTTACGCTAATTTTAATGCAAACTAATAACACGTGTTATTTTCCAATTATCAGTTTTGTTTTCCCAAATGATCATAAATCGGCCAACTTTTGAAGGTGTGCCAACTGGTTCTTGATTATTATGAAATTTGTGTAAACCAATTTCAATTGCTCCAAAATCTTTTATAGGATATACTTCTATACTACCTTTCACAAGTTCTCTTGTTAATTTTCCACAAATATTTTTTTTAGTAGCGTTGATAATATCTTGTTTTGAAGTCATCAAACCGCCTTGGTCGTGATAAAATTCTATATTTTCAGAAAAAAAAGAGCCATACTTATCAAGATTGGTAGTGCAAGTGTTGTAAGCATTAAAGAAAAGACTATCTAATTTTACAATTTTTTCATAGAGTTGCTGGTCATCTGGTTTATAGTTTTTTGTTATTGGATAGGTCATATTTTTTGTGATGCTACAAGAACTCAAAAACATAGCAAAAATTGGAAAAAGCAGTAAAGCATATCTGATAGATTTCATAAGATTTTTAATTTGAGTTTATAGTTTTATTTTTTTTTCTTTTATAGAGAAAAAATCCAAATAATAAAAGAACTAATACTATTGAACCTCCTATAATTGAATACATTACGATTTCATCTTTTTTTTTAAAACTCACATTCATTAAATTATTTGGTTTTAAATAAATTGTTGCATTTGGGTAATCAATAATGATATTGAACCTTTTGAGTATATTATTACCTATAATTCCTGCTTCGCCATAAAAGCTTTTATCTGAGCTTGAAATATGAATAGGAACTTTTGGGACAGAAAAGCCAAATAGTTTCAACATTGGTAATTCAACAATTTCATTTTGATAAAATCCTTTTCCATTCCCTGTCGCATTACTTTTTCCTAAATTTTTCATTGTTCCATATAGCTGGTTATTTTTGGCATAGTCTCCTCCAACTGCAACTGTTAAACTTCCCCCTGTATCAAATAAATACCAACCTGTAAAATCGTTATTACCATTGTTTAAGGTCGCTTCTATAAAGGTTCCACTCAAATCATGTCTTATTTTTTGTTTTGAATAACCTGCAATATTTGATGACATTTCATTATGGATAATCAGAAGGCTTTTTTCATAATCGATTTCTACAACTTTATCTTCAAAAATATTGTAACCTATTACCCCATCAGTATTTATTGATCCTTTGTAATCAATGTATGTAAATGGGAGATTTTTCCAATTCAATGATGAAACTTGCAAAAGGTTTGAACTACTAGTTTGATCAATTGTAAACCCTGATGTACCTTCGCCATCAGATTGCCCATCTAATTTTATTTTTGCAATTTTTTGTCCTCTTTCATTTAATACACAAGTTCCAGCACCTGTATCAAAAATAAAATCTAAAGTTTCTGAATTATTCACTTTGCCTTTTATGTGAATGTAATGGTCCTTGCCAAGGGTAAATGGAATAGTATCGCTTGTTATTTTACAATTTTTACAGTCTTTGTAATACGATGGAATGATAGTTGAAATTTGAGCATAACAAGTGTCTCTTGAATTTAAAAGGACCTGAAAATCATACTTGTTGTTGGGATTTACATCAAATGAAATACTATCAACATCAGTATAGAAAGTTACTTTTCTGTTTTGATTGATTTTTGCAATGTGATACACAACTGGTTTTACATCTTTTTGTAAATATTCCCACCATTTAGTTATTGGATTATTTCCATCTTTTATAGAAACTCTTTGAGAATTTGCTTTAATTATTTTTATATTTTGTTGTGCTAAACTTAAATTAATTGAGAATAAGAGGAGAGAGAGAACGATTGTGATTGATGATTTCATTTTGATTGATTTTTTGATTAATAATAACAAAGGTTATCAATCAATCTGAAATCTACTTGTACAAATGTAAACCTTTACAAAAAAATCCAATTTATCTGACTATTCTCTATTTGAGAAAGTTTTGAAAAAAATATTTTTGGAGAATATCCTGTTAAAGATTTAAAATCTCTTGCCATGTGAGATTGATCAAAATATTCAACCATGTATGCAATATCTATAAGCTGTTCATTACTTGCATTTTTTGTAAACATTTTTATGGCTGTTCTAAACCGCTCTATTTTTAGAAATTGACTTGGACTAGTGCCAATATGTAGTAAAAATTGTTTGTGTATTGTTACTCTTGATACTGCAAAATGTTTTGTTAATTCTACAATATTGATTTTAGAATTTTCTTCATTTGTTATTTTTTCCAATGCTTTATGTAGAAAAGGGTGTTTAAAGTCAATACATTTTGAAACAAAATAGCTTTCTAGGAAATCAATTTTAGCAATATCATCTTTGATTTTAAAAATCTCATTTATTGTCATAATATAATCATCAAAAGGATTAAAATTTGAAATTGTGTTTATTATATAGTTTGACAACGGTTTCTCTAAAAAAGCATTAATTCCTAGTGGTTTAAAGTAAATAGTTATTTCGTTAGTGTTGCCTCTATAAGTTGTAGATCCTTGTTTTTGATTATCAATTATTAAAATCGATTTTATTCCTTCATTTGGATGATTTTCTATAGTTAAATCATTTCCATTAATTACTATTTTAGCATCTTGACATAAAGTTAGAAAAATTGTGTTTGAAGGAAACCCAAAATATGTTATATCATGATCATTATCATTTCTTTGTAATGAATAAAAACATTCAATATGATTTTGTAAAATTTCGCTTTTAGGTTTATAAATTTTTATTTTCAAATGACCTGAAGGTTAAATTTTTTGATTATGTAATACAATGACTAAAGTTTCGGGCTTTGCGTTTGGCGGTTATTAATAAAGTTGAGTTTCATGCTTGTATGTAGGCTCGTCTGCCACAAAAACCCTTGTATATGTTGCACAACTCAAATATAAGAGAAAAGAGAGCAAAAATCAAATTCTATAAAAAACGGTTAGCTATTGTGTAAATATTCAATATTCATTATATTTACCTATGAAAGGATATTAAGAAATACAGCCTAAAATGTTCTATCAAGTGTCATGAGAGTCTTTAATACCCACCTTTTTATGAAGTATTTAATTAGGAATTTTCTGGAGTATATACTTTTATCCATTTTTGAGGTAATAAATCCCCTCCCAATGTTGCAAGGAATACTTGATCTCCTGTCTCAGTAGCTTCAATCATATGCAACATACCTGTTGAAGTGCCTTTTGGCAGTTCAATATTCCATTGAAACTCTGTAAGACAACCTGATGGCACAGGCAAACCATCATCTGCAACCTCAAAAACCTTTACAGTACCTCCAGTTGGAGAACTTGTTGGGCTTGTACTTACATATAAATGTCTAATATTACTTACAGGGTCTTTTCTAAGACAAACTCCATATACTCCATCCAAACCAAAACATTTTAATTCTTGAATAAAGGTCCCATCTGTACTAATTATCTGTACTCGGTTATTGAGGGCATCACCAACCCAAACTCTGTTTAAATCATCTATGTCAATCGAATGAGGAAGATTAAATTCCTTTGGACCAGAACCAGGTTGGTTATTCGTTGCTGACCATACTTGCACTACTTCCTGAGTTTCTGGATTTATTTGGAGTACTCGATTATTTAAACCATTAATATCACCATCTGTAACCCAAAGAAAACCATTAGAATCAAAGGCAATATCTGTTACTTTATCAAATTGTACTGGATTAATACCAGTACCTTGCGTATTTTCGCCACATTGCCCTATACTACCAAGATAATTGCCATACATATCAAATTGTTTCAAACAATATCCACATAGATTTCCTGTCATAGATGGTGAAGCCATGTCTGTAATCCAAACATCATAACTGCCATTTTGATGTACACGAAAGGTTAAAGAATGTGGACATGCTAATAAATTAGAATTCCAATCTCTTAGATGATTACCATTTAGATCCCAAACAGAAACACATGGAAGCCCACGTTGTAGAAAATAAATTTCATCTCTATTGGGTGATAATGTGACCCAACTCACATTACTAAAATCAAATCCAGAGTTTATAGGAAAGGTAATATCTTGAATATATGTAACCATTTTTTTTACTTTTTAAATAGTTTATGCAAATGGAGAAAAAAATTCTAATAAAATTTCTAGTGGTACAATAGTATTTCTTATTATCTATTGAGTTCTGAAGTTACTATTACAACTATTTCATAAATTTAAAAAGAAGCCCTTATTGTTTTTCTTAAATAATAAAGGCTTCAAAATCATTTCTTAATTAAATTCAACCTGTATTTGAATATTTATTGAGCCTTCATTATCAGTAAATCCAGGTCCATATATCCCATTCAAATCGTCATTGATACATAGTTCTAATTCTCCGTTTAGTCCAGATGGAGTAGTAGTTCCCATTCCTATAAAAAAAACAGTATCTCCAATTCTCCCAATAAGAGAGCCTTCATTTTCATTAGGCATTGTATATCCTGGTTTAGCATTAATATATATAGGATTGCCTGCTGCATTGTATAATTGACCATCATTATCATTAGGATTTGCAGTCCATAATCCATCTAAATAAGTTATAGTAGCCTTTGTATTTGGATTCATGGTGATACCAGTTCCTTGCCATTTTACATTCGCTTTTATATTAAAATCACAGGGAGGAACCGCAAAATTACATGGCTCAATAGGGATTGAAAATTCCTCATAATCAAAATAATCTGCCAATGCCAGACTAGTCCCTACTCCTACACCAGATTGTGATTGCATAAATGTTACAGGACGACTTTTTGATCCACTTGCATTGAGTGGGCTATACCAAGTCCATAGGTATGTTGAATCAGGATAATTTTGTCCTGAAGGCGGAAATAATACTGATATAATAGTTACAATATTGTTTGGGCAAAGTGCAGGGTTATTTACAATAGTAGTTTGAATAGTCCCTTGTTCTACGGGTATCTGAGCCCAATTTGGGGGTTCTTGTGGAAAAGGGAAATTACCAAATCCTATACACTCTGTTATTTCATCTCCTACATAATTAATTAAAAATCCAGCATCACTGTTTGGTGGAGGAATTATACCTTCAGGAACTGCTCCAGTTAACAATGCCACTTGAGATGTAAATGGATTACTTGGATTGTAAGTATATTTCATCAAAGTATTTTGACTACGGTCTGATGAAAACTGGTATTCATTGTCGGGTTTCCAAACGTACAAAACTCTTGTTGGAAGTGGGTTAAATTTTTCATTAACTGGTGTCATAAAGACCGTCATCCCAAAATTTGTATTCCATTCAAAAATTTCATAATTATTAGAGTTACCAAAACTAAGTCCAGATATGACAGGATAATCTAAAGAAGAACTCAGTGGGTTGCTTTCTAATGCTTCAAACATTGGTAAATAGGTAAAGGAGAACATCTGAAACAACGCAAGTTGATTTGTATCTCCCATAATAGGAGTAGTGGGTCCTTGCCCAAACATTAGACGTGCAGGAAATCTTGTCTCACTATCAAACCACATCCAAGTAGCTGGTGGTGGATTGATATCACCAACAGGAATTTTCCACCATTCAACTTTTTGGATTTCCATCCAATTCAAATAGCTAATACCTGCACATACTGCATTTCCACTTTTATTTCCAAACCAGTTAGTGGTAGGTAATGCCCATCCCATATCTACTGGAGAATAATTAACACCATCTGTAGATACAGTTGTTTCTGTTGGAGTAATTTTATACCACCATTTCCTTCCTGAAGTTCCAACTAACAAGGCATTTAATCCCATTCCTTCTGCATAGCATATTGAAGCTATACAAATCTCAAAAAAAGGACTCGCAATATCTGTAGGAGAACTGTTGCTTTGGACAGGACTAAAAGGATGAAGTAATGCTGTACATTTCCAATATTGAGGAAGCGTAGGTTGAGAACCTGTAAAAGGTTCTAGTTTTGGGTATTGAGCATCACTAATGGGGTCAGTACATGTATTTGAAGTGAATGAGCTATTCATAAATTTAGATTTTTGGTTTACTTATTTTGGAGATGAGTATTAATTTAATATCACAAACTGTTTAGCTTGCAGTTAACTTTTGTAGTATTGCCGAATATGGAATTCTTAATATAAAAGTCTAATTAAAGCCATTCATACTATTTTTGACAATTTCTCGGTGTTATCTAAATGAAATAATTATAGAAACCTTTAGATTAAAATAAGTCTTATTTTTTATAAATATTAGATTTCTATACTTTGTGGAAAATTGAAAATATTTTCAGGATCCCATTTGCGTTTGATAAGTTGTAATTCTGGATAGTTTTCTCCAAAATACCCAAACTGCCAATTTTTATATTCATCATTTACATAATTTTGGTAATAATGATTAGACCATAAACTTTTCATAGACTCTGATTCATAATAATTTCTTAGCCATGAAAATGCTTCATCTTTTTCATTATCTGTCATCCAAAATGAATCTGTAAAAACATCAAAATAAGCATTGCGATGTACAAAAGCAGATGCATCAGATTTTATTTCATTAATTGCACCACCATAAGGTTCCATAGAAACAATATTGTATGGATTGGGGCTAGTTTTAAAGTAATCTACCATCTTTTGATAATCTTCTTTCTTAAGGGCTTTTTCTATATATGCACAACGCTTAGTTTCTTTAATATCATCAGGAATAATACCCTCTACATTATCTAATAAGTGTTGATTAGCCATAGAATAAGTTATCTGTTTTTTCCATAAAGTACCTGCTGGATAGGTTGGCTTTCCTATTTTTAATAAAGGCTCTAAAGCTTTTTTCCCTGCTGTACTATTATCATCTGAGTAAATTCCTCTGATACAAAAATAGGGCTGATTGATTGTATAATGAATTCCATTTTTATCAATTTTACTAATCTCTTTAATAGCTAAAAAACCCAGCAACCCTAAATTTCTATCTTTAAGAGTTTTTGTCATTGTATTTTGCCAAGTAAACAAAACTTCAGCAGCATCTTCAATTGGCCAATTTACTTGTATTGGCCAAACATTTTTTAATTTATATAATTTATACTTCATACTGACAAGTACACCAAAATTACCTCCTGTACCTCCTTTATGTGCCCAAAGTAAATCAGGATTTATATGTTCATTAGCAGTAACCATTTCTCCTTCAGCAGTTACCATTCGTATTTCGATTAGATTATCACAAGCTATACCCCATTTCATGCTGGTATAACCATAACCTCCACCCATCGTATAACCTGCCATTCCTACAGTATCACAACTCCCACCAGGATTATGTAAACCATAAGCATTTAATTCATGATTATATTCCCCCCAGGTAACACCTGAGCCAACTGTGGATGTCATATTAATAGGATCTACAAATATCCCTTTTATGTTGGCAACGTCTATAAGTACACGCCCATCCAATACAGAATACCCAGCCGTATTATGCCCACCAGCCCTTAAACAAATAGGTAAGTTTTCACTTCTACAAAATTTAACAGCTATTGAAACGTCTGCACTACAATTACAATAAATAATAAAAAGCGGATATTTATTGAATGCATTATCACTTTCTAGACGTCCTGTATTATAACTGGCATCAAAAGGTGTTACAACTTGTCCATTGATATTTTGAACTAATTGATTAAATGTCTCAGGGTCAATTTTATGGCTAACTAGGTATTCAACCAATGGTGCTACATTTTTATTTTTTGGCTTATTAGCTTTGTTGGGATTCCCTCCCATCATAAGTTGCCTCAAAGGATGATAAGCTCTTACCTTTTTCATATTATTATATTTTAGTTTTAGTGTTCTCAAGTTTAAGCAATAAAAAACTTCTACACATCAGGGAATCCCTGATTTTTGGATGGCGTAATAAAATAATTTTTTAGGAAGCTTTTTGAGAGTAAATCTTATTTTTAAGAAGAATGGAATATATTTTACTCTAAAAAATGATGTAATATTTTAATTAAAAATTCATAAAACATTAAAATTAAATGTTATAACATTTAATAAATTTTAGAAATTAGGTCAATTTTCTCCAAAAAAATTTCAAGACTGGATAGATTTACAGTCTAAAGAATTGCACGTTTTATTAGACTCATTTTCTCTATAAAAAATTCAGCTCTTTTAAAAGAGCTGAATAGAAAAGCATTTTTTCTAAATTTTACTATTTGCTTGAGTCTAAGTTGTGCAACAGTTAGTGGTTCGTTGTTATTAGGCTTGTTTAATTTGTGACAGCGTTTATTTTGCCCCAAAGTTCGTTGTCAAAACCTGATACTGCAAAATTTGGATTTGCAGGGTCAGACGCATCTCCCATTCTTATAACTACCATTTTTTTACTTGGGATTACATAAATTCTTTGGTCATTCGCTCCCATTGCTGAATACATATCAGAAGGTGCATTTGGGACCAAGTAACCCTGATAAACTGTTTGCTCGCCTGGAATCATAAAACTAGTTTTTCCATTTAACCACCATAAATATCCATAAGAAGGATTGATATTTTGAAATGTTGAAATGCTCTCGTTAAAAAAGGTTTCATTTATGATTTGTTCGTTATTCCATTTTCCTTTATTCAATGCCATAAGACCAAACCTTGCCATGCTTCTGGTTGTGCTGTGGTAAATGGTAAAGATTGTTCCAAAATTCCAAAATCCTTCCATTCCAATTTTACTTTTTACTTTTTCATTAAAATAAGTTTCAAAAGTTTTATTGCTTGCATTGGCAACAACATCCGTTAATTTTTGAAAAATATTACTGTATGCCCACCGAGTTCCTGCATCTGCAACATAAGTTAAGTTGGGTTTAATAACATATTGTTTTGTATCATCATTGCCTGCTGTCATTGTTAGTAAATGTCTTACAGAAATTAGGTTTTCTTTTGCCAAAGGCATGCTTGTCCATGCTGTTCCCAAATAATTAGAAGCTTTGTTGTTAATGTTCAATAATCCTTCTTGTTGTGCAATTCCTGTTGTAGTGGCAACTAAGGTTTTACCTGCACTATTCCATTCCCAAGTAGTGTTTGCAGAATGACCATTAAAATACTCTTCCATTACAATTCTTCCATTTACTAGTATCATAAAAGATTTTGTATTTTTTTGAGTAAGAAAATCTCTCAATGGTTGAACTGCGTTTTGATTCCAACCCAAACTTGAAAGCGTTTTAGTTTCCCAAGTAGAATTTGTATTGGAAGGAAAATACATAGATTCAGATGATGTTGGCTGAATAATATCATCATTTTTACTACAACTCGAAATGGATAGTAACAGTAATAAAAGAATTGTAAAAGACTTCATAATCATTTTGATATCAAGTTTAACATATCAATTAGACAATTTATTTCCACAAAGGTTTAAAGTGTTTTAGTATTTTTGGTGTGTTATTTTACAATGACCACTAATAGGGAGGAAATTTGAATAAAACAAGTATATGTTCCTTTTTCATATTGGTAGCACATCTATACTTCAAGTTATCAATTTATAGTTAAAAAAACACCTTTTTTTAGAGTATTTTAATATTTTTAAGGCAGGCAAATTTTAGGTTCATTTTTCATCTATAAAAAATATAGCCCTTTTAAAAGGGCTGTATAGAAAAGAAATTTTTCTAAGTTTTACTATTTGCTATGCTTAAGTCTGAGTTGTGCAACAGTTACTGCTGTTGTGCGTTCGTTTTTTATTCATACAATGTTTTTTCCAAGTTCTGTTAGAGTAACAGTCCTATCGAAAACTGTCAAACATCCAAGTTTTTCTAACTTTTGTAGTGTGTCTAAAATTTGTTTTTGACTCAATAGATTTTTAAAATCTTCAATAATCTTTTCTTTCTCTAACTGACCTTTATAAAGATAGTTTATATGTCTTAAAAATTTGTCGTCTTGGTAAGTTATCCCTCTGAGAAAGCAGATTTTTAAATCATAGCCCTCAGATAATGCCTTGTCTAAGTATTTTAAAGTTCTTATGTATTCTAAGATATTGTTATGGTCTTTATTTTGTCTTGTTTCTAATTGATATGTAATACTATTATACTCTATTTCGTAAAACGACTTCGAAAACCTTCTTTCCATTTCATTTATCTTAGGTTTTTCGTAAATCATTAATTTGTTGTTTAACTCATTTAAAACATCATTTTTTAAGTTATTAATTTCAAATCTCCCTAATTTAAAAACTGTCAAAGAATTAATACTATCTATATTGTAAATTTGATGAATTTTGAAGTTAGAAATAATGATATAGCTGTATGACCCCCAAAAACCAATCTTCTCAGATTTTTCTGAATTTTCTAAATACAAAATTACTCCTTCTTGAATTAGGTCGTTTTTAACAAGTTTTTCATTCTGTTCTCTTGTTAAATGACAATTATAGCAGATGTCTTTTGGTAAAAATGGACTATCTGTTGGGATAATTAATTTTCCACAATCAACACATTTTATTGCTAAGTTTCTTTCTGTCCATTTTGGACAGTCGTCATCAGGTTGTTCTGGTGATGGAAAGTAAAACTCTAAATTATATTTTGATATTGCTTTTTGTCCAAATTCTTTTGCTAATATCGCTTCTGTCCATTGTCCTCCTGAAAAAACTCTGATATCATCGCCCAAAGTAATATGCCCTAATGAATGTCTTGTAACTTTCTTATTGAATAAATATCCTGTCTCAATGTAGATGTACAAGCATAAAAACCAACCTTGTGTATCTCCATCCCACAATGCTTCAAGAACAATTGGTTTTTCTCCAATTTTTTTTATTTCATTGTCTAATATTTCAAATGTGGTTATGTTAGGCATACAGTCTGTTTAAAATGACATGCAACGTCCGGCGGCTTTGCAAAGGTGGGGTTTAGAAATTACTAAAGTTCAAATTTAGCACAAAAGTTCAACAGAATTACTACTGTTGAACTTTGCACTTCTGCAGTGCTATTGCAAAACTGTTTGTTTTAGCCAGTTTTTTTATTCTTTGATTTTATACACTTCTGTTCTTTTAGTTGCGGTATGCCAAATATCAAATACAATCATTTCTTCATTTTTTCCCAATATTTTTCCTCTCATTTGAAAATGTTCAAAAATGAGAGTTATTGTGTCTTTATCCGATTGTTCAAATGTACCAATTAGAACTGAGTCCTCTATTTTACCATCATATCTTGTCTTGTCGACTACTTTTGTATGTAATTCTACTTTTTTGTTGAGCTGCTTGAATATTAAGCTTTTCAGAACAAGATATCCGTCAAAGTTTCCCCCTCCAACCCAGTCAATATAAGGTGCAGTAATTCCCTCAAAGTACTCTATATCATATTTCGGTACATTCATTTTTATTATATACTTTTAATAGTCAACTTCGCCAAGTTCAATTTCTCCGACTTTGAAGCCGAGTTTTTTAGTAGCAATTTCTTTAATTTGTTTTTTCCAATTATCCCATTCTTCATCATTGAAGCTAAACCAATGGGGAAGCCCAATCCTTAATTGTAAATTGTTGGTGGCAAAACCAAGCCATACTGGAGTCTCTTTATAAATTTCTGGTATCACCTTGTCCTAAATTTCTTTTGGTAAGTCATACCGAATATTTAGGTTCATTTCTTGTAATTTCATTTTACGGAGTACTCGTTAAAATTGGCTCCAACTCATAAATATACACTATATCCGTGTTTTTATTATAAAATCTGTTAATATTCATGTAAACATCAAATTATCAATATTTTATACAACAAACATACAGAATACACAATACACTTTTATAAATTATCTAATTAACTTTTTATCTTTTTGAAACTTTTTTCAGTGAGTGTATTGCAAATTATTTTCAGACCCTGATAATCTAACAATTCTTATAAAAATGGTCTAAAGAATTGCCCTTTTAAAAGGGCTGTATAAAAACATTTTTTCTAACTTTTTCTATTTTCTAATATGAAGTCTGAGTTGTGTAACAGTTACCCTTTTGTCATTACAATTTATTGTCGATAAGTTTTTTAGCTCTGTCGAAGTTAGTAAAACCGTTAAATAGCATTTCTATTTTTCCATTTTTTTCAAGTAAAACAGTTGGAAAGCTATTAGCACCAAGTTGTTGAGCGTATTCAAAGTCTTTGTATGCCTTGTTTATGTAGATGCTATCTTTCATTTTCTTATTGAACTCTGTTTTGTCATAACCAAGTTTGGCTGCATACGTGCCATAAGCTTCGTGATTTTCTGGCTCTATCCCGTCAACATAGTACATTTTATGAAGTAATCCAGCAAATTCAAAAGATTTTTCGGGATATTTTTCTTTCATAATGCAAAGGGCAATGGCAGGCGGTAATGAATTTAATACCATTGTTCCATCTTTAAGTGTTTCGTTTACGAAAGCATCGCCAAATTTTACACCGCAAGTTTCCTCAACTATTTTGTAGGCAGTTCTTATATAAGCTCCTGTTTCATTTATTGAACCAACATTTTTACCAATTCTTAAACCACCACTTACTACTTCAAAATCAATTTTATCTTGATAATGTTCTTTCAATTTTGCCATGGTAGGGCTGAAACCAAAGCACCAGCCACAAATGGCATCATACACGTAAATAATTTTTACTTTTTTCATTGCGTTTTTGCTTTGAGAGTTAGAATTCTTGATAGTGGAAAAAACTACCACTATCAAGAATAATGAGACTAATGCTTTATTCATTTGTGGTGCTCATTTTTTTAGAAAAGATGTAAGAAGTAATTATCAATACTAGTATGAACAGTGTAACTCCAATTTTATCTATACTATCGCCAACTGCAAAGTGAACATAATTTGCTCCAATAAAATAAAAGGTTATTCCAGCGTATGCCCACTCACGAAGAAGTTTCTGAGATTTAATTAAAATAGATACACTACCCGCTAATTTAGCTACACCAAAAAAAGGGAGCATATAAAAAGGAAAATGAATATGATTAAAACTCTCTCGAATGGCATCAATTTGTAGTAAATCGGCAATGCTACCTAAACCAACAAAGAATAGTACTAATGTTGTTGATATCCAGTAAATTATTTTTGAATAATTCATAATAAATGTTTAATTAAATGATTGAATATTTTGAGAGACCCATTCTTCAATGCTTGTCATTTTTATTGGAAGTTTTTCGAGAACTTCTGACAAGTTAGCTGAATGCATTATTGGATATTGCTTGGTGTCTGTTATTTCCTGATACATTGTTTCTGCACCTTTACCAGCACCTTCACCAAAAAGACCATCTAATATTTTACCAAACTCTTTTGGTGGCATTTGACGATATTGAACAGTTTTACTCAACGCAATTGAAAATTTATTAGCAAGTTGACTACCTGTTAAATTTTCTACTCCACTAACCTGAAAAGATTGTCCAGCTAATTGTGGACTATAAATAGCTTCTGCAACAAATGTAATTACATCTTTTGTGGCAATCCAACCTACGGGCATTTCTTCGGGTGTTGGATAGGTAACGGTTTGTTCATTTTTCACATAAGGTGCTGTCCAAGGCCCTAAAAGATTTTCGGCATAAACCGATGGCTGAATGATTATATGTGGAAGTCCACTTTGTTTCAGGTAGTCCGCTATATCTATACGAATGTCCAAAGAAGGATTACCAATTTTAACTGGCAGGATAAAACCACTCGTATTCCATACCAAAAGTTTAACATTGTTTTCTATCGCAGCATCAATTGCATTTTTGGCATAATCCAATCCATCAAGTGGATTTTCAAGAAAGAAAGGCACTAATAAAGAAATAGCATCAATACCTTTTGTAATTTCAAACAGCCTTTCTCTATTATTCATATTTGCAATAACAGGTTCTGCTCCTGCGGTTTTCAAAATTTCAATGTTTTCAGGTTGATGGGTTGTTGCAAATACTTCTGCTCCCTTGCTTTTTAGTGCGTTGATGACGGGAAATTGCTGTGAACCAGCTGCACCATAAACTAATACTTTCATATTTTTCATATTTTTTATTGTGAGTTATGATGCAAATATACTTACCTTTGCTATACAAAATATACTACTATACTTTAGTATAGTAGTATATTTTGTATAGTACCTTAAAAATTAGTAAAATGAAGTCATCAAAAGAATGTGTTGAATACATACGCCCAGTAAGAGACGTGTTAGATATTATCAATGGCAAATGGAAGTTGCCTATTCTCATAGCTTTATCGTTTGGAAATAAACGTTTTAAAGAATTAGAAAGAGATGTAGAAGGCATTACTCCAAAAATGCTGTCAAAAGAATTGAGAGATTTGGAAGTAAACCAACTTGTTATTAGAAATGTCTATGATACAATTCCTGTAATGGTTGAATACAGTTTATCTGATTATGGCAAGTCGTTAGATGATGTCATTGTTGCTTTGAGAGAGTGGGGCAAAAAACATCGGTCTAAATTATTTGCTAAGTCTTAGGATACTATCATTGGCTTGAAAAATCAGATATAGCTATTAAAGGTTTATTTTTGAATGCAGATGCAGGGCGTTGGTAAAGAAGAATGTAGCCAAGTTCGTCAAAAAAAGAGATAGAAGTTAATATTCCTCTCAATCAAAGAAATGGAGAAAAAGACCGTTTTGAAGTTTTTAGCTTCGCTGAACTCACTACGTTTGGTTGATGAGGTCTTGTATAAAAGAAGATTTGTGATAGAAAGAATTTTTGCTTGGATGGATGCTTTCAATATCACCACTATATTTATTATAAAAATTCTAATCTCTTAATCTGATTTATAATATTAGACAAACTCTACAGATAACTATATTTCAGCAATAAAACGTGACATTTCTTGAATTAATTTTTAAGTTCTTAAATAATTTAAATAAATCTATCAAGTAAAATAACGGCTTAGTAGTCCAAAATATGATTAAATTTACAATAAAAGAAAGAATTTTATTTATACAAAAAATAATTTACTTTTAAGATATATTTAAGAATTAAATGTAACACTTGCTAAGAAATTCAAAATCTATGAAAAAATTATTACTAAGCCTGCTTTTGATACTGTTTTATTTGTCTGCTTTTGCTCAACCTCAAGGTAATAGAGGACTGTTTTTTGATGGAGTGGATGACCAAGCTGTATTGGCTAATCCAATAGCATTAAATGATTTCACAATAGAATTCTGGCTTAAAACCAAAGATACAAGAGGAATAGTTGGTAATTGGTATGATGGTTTAGGATTAGTAGATGCGGATGCATCAGGTTCTAATCCTGATTATGGTGTTAGTTTAGCAGCAGGAAAAATAAAATTTGGCATAGCAGGAGGTGTAACATATTCAGAGACAACTGTAACATCTAACGCTCCTGTTAATGATGGAGCTTGGCATCATATTGCAGTTACAAGAAATGATTTAAGTGGATTAATGGAAATCTATATTGATGGTGTGCTGGATATTGCACAAACAGGTAGTGTCTTAAATCAGACTGTAGGTACAGTTCCTATTTCTATAGGTCGTGTAGCAAGTGCACCATCCACCCCTGATTTTTATTTTAATGGAGAAATAGATGAATTACGAATTTTTAATACTGTAAGAACACCATCTGAAATAGCAAGCGATAGGACAAACCCTATTGGAACAGGGCTTCCTGCTGAATTAGGTTTTTGGCAATTTGAGCAAGGTACAGGACAAACCATAACAAATGCTGGGGCTAATGGTGCTACCAATAATGGTACATTAGGAGGAACTATATCTCCAGAATCTGCTGACCCATTTTGGGCTTTGCGTGTAAAAAATACTGCTGATAGTGGTTCAGAGAGTTTAAGAGATGTGATAACCAATGCCAATACTTTAGCAGGACTTAATTATATAGATTTTAGTATAGGTACAGGTACACAAACAATATCTGTTATTTCTGCTTTACCTACCATTACTGATGCTGTTATCTTAGATGGAACGTCCAAAGAAGATTATGTACTCTTTAACCAAATGATTCAAATTGATAATGGGGCAAGTGTCATAAATGGATTAGTTTTTTCAGGCACAAATGCTTCTAATTCAATTGTTAGAGGGCTGCAAATTACGAATTTTAGACAACCTGCAACAACGGGTCAAGGGATTTCCATAAATAATGCGAACAATATTCAAGTAATCAATAATTTTATTAGTAATAATTTTAGAAACATTAATATTTTTACAGCAAATGCAACGATTATTAGGGGAAATAGAATAGGAACAAATTTAGCAGGAAATGCAACTTTTGGTACAGATAATTTAACAGGTATATCTTTGAATACAAATGTTACTAATACAATTATAGGAGGGGCAGGAATAGGTGAAGGAAATTTAATCTCTGGTAATGCATCAGGAGGAACCTATAATGGTATACGTATTCAAGGAGGTAATAACTCTATTATTTATGGTAACCTGATAGGAGTAAATGCCAGCAGAACAGCTTTTATACCCAATAGTACAGGTATTGCAATTGCAGATGGGCAGAATAATACTATTGGTGGGCTTGCTGCAGGGCAGGCAAATATCATTGCAGGCAATGGACAAGGAATTTCATATACTGGTGGGGTAGTTGTGGGTAATACTTATATTGGTAATGAGATATATTGTAATACATCTCAGCAAATGACATTGAGTGGGGGAAATAATAACCAAGCACCTCCAGTCATTACTTTAGCTAATAGTTCAGGTAATGTTTCAGGAACAGGAGTAACAGGAGATGTAATACATCTATATAAGAATCCTCCAGTTTTATGTAATGCATCTTCTACACAATTATATTTAGGCAGTGCTACTGTTGTAGGTGGTACATGGTCTATGTCTGGACTCCCTCTTTTGGCGGGTGATGTGATTGTTGGTACACAAACCAATCTAACCAATGGTAGTTCTGGTTATTCTGTGGCGTTTACAGTAATAATTACTACATTTTTTACATTGGGTAATACTAACTGGAATAGCACAACCAATTGGTCTTCAGACGGTTCGTCTACACCTTGTGGTTGTCGTCCACAAGGAGTAACAGGTGCAACGGTTACTATTCGTGCTGGGCATATAGCTACACTGAGCAACAATGCTGATTTAGGTACAAACAATACCATCAATATCCAAGACC
>LJIE01000009.1 GCA_001281695.1 bacterium 336/3
GGTGGAAATATCTTAGTACAAGAAGATTTTAGTTTGCTAGGAGGAGATGTTTTTCATGTTGGAGGAGGAGATTTTACAGTAAATGGCTTAACTACCATTGCACCAAGTAGTATGTTTATAGATAATGTGACAGGAGGAACCAATACTTTCAATGGAGTTATTAACAATGATGGTGTACTTTCTGCAATAGGAGCTGGTGGAAATGTTTCTACCTTTAACTTTAATAATGATATTATTAACTCTCCTTCTGGAACAGTAAACATTGACTGTAATTGTCAGTATAATTTTAATAAAACAGTAGCCCCTCCACTTCTTTTACAACCTGGTGGTCAGATGATATTTGGCTCAAATGGAGGAGGAAGTGGGAATATTTTCTCTGACCTTACAATTGGAGATGGAGCATTGGTTACTTTTAATATAACCAATGCAGCACAATTATTAATAGCTAACAACAGAACTGTAAATAATAATAATTTTACAAGTGGTGTAATACTCAATGGAAATGGTAGTATCAATGGAGCAAACGCAAGTAGTAGATGGAATCAGGGGAATAATGCACAATTATACTATAATTCAGATGCACCTATTATGAATGTGGGTATCTTTGATGCTAGTAGTCCTAATACAGTTTTTTATTCAAGAGCTGGTGACCAAGTAATTAAAGGGACAACTTATCATAGTATTGTTTTTGGAGGTTCTGGGCTGAGAAATGTAACTACGGGTAATTTTACTATCAATACCAATTTGACAATACCTTCAGGTATTACATTTCAGGTAAATGGAAATAACTTTACAGCCAATGGTGTTGTAACTATTGTAGGTACTTTCAATGATACTGCTACACCTGGTACAAATACTTTTAATGGTGCTTTACAAGTAACAGGCACAATGACTACTGCTGTTTCTACAAACACTACTTTTATTTTTAGAGGAAATATTATCAATCAAGGAACGTTTAATTTACAAAGTAGTACACAATGGACATTGGATGTTGATTTGACCATTCAGAATCAGAGTGCAAACCCAATGCATTTTGCCCAAGCAAACTCTGGTGTAGGACAAATCAATGGAAATATTATTATTTTAGATTCTCCAGGAGGCGGAGATATATTTCTTCACACCAATTCGGGCAATGATATTTCAGGTACTGGTACACTCACTAATCAATTGGGTAGTGGTACAGTAGTAGGTAGAAGACTTATTTTAGAAGTTTGTAGCGTACCTGTTACCAATGAGAATAATGCTTTGATAGAGTATAGAGCAGGAATAGATATACCTACAAAAAACACTTCCGCACCAAATAATTTTTTTATTTATGCTCTGGGTATTGCCACTATCAATGCAAACACATTTCATCATGTTCATTTTATAAATACAGCTTCATCAGCTCTAGCTGGTAATTTAATTATTAATGGTGATTTAGTTACAAGTAACACCCATTCACTTAGTGCAAATACTTTTAACATTAATATAAAAGGTAGTTGGCTAACCAATGGAGCATTTGTAGCTGGTACAGGAAACGTAGTTTTTGATGGAACAAATGTGCAAAATATTACGACTAATGGCAGTTCTCCATTCAATACTATTAATATTAACAACAATAACAATGTTTCACTAAATACTATTGCACAAACAAACTCTATTACTTTAACTCAAGGGCGTTTAGTATTAAATAACAATGATTTTACTTTAAATGCTATTCCAGCTACCAATCAAATTACACAAAGTTTTACCAATACCTCTACTTCTTATATAGAAACAAATGGAATAGGTAGGTTGATAAGGAATGGATTGCAAATAGGGACAACATACATTTTTCCTATAGGAGAGATTTCCAGCATCAGACATATCAGTGTCACACCTACAACAGCAGGCAACATGGCTGCAAAATTTGATGCACCTCTAACCCCACTTCCTCCTCTAAGTTTTACAGACGTAGCTATAGGGAGCTGGTCACTTTCAGGACTTCAGGGAAGTGTAACATTCTTTAACTCTGGATGTACAAGTACAAACTCCAAAGTATATCGTTTAAATGGTGCAGTATGGGACATTACAGGTATCACCACAACAGTTGCTTTACCAAATTATACTGCAACAGCCCTCAATTTCACAGCGTCAGAAAGATATACCATTTTTGGTACAGCTCCATTAGTGATTAATCCTCTTACATTACTCAATGGGCAAGTAAGCATAGCTTACAGTCAAACACCTTTTTCTGTAGTGTCAGGCTTGCCCCCCTTTACATTTTCTCTAAGTAATGGAACATTGCCTGCTGGACTATCTTTAACAGGAGACCAACTAACAGGCATTCCTACCATAGCAGGTTCATATACATTTACGATTAAAGCTTTGGATAATGGAGGTAATACAGGTGAAAGAACATATATACTGATAATAGATAAAGGAGAGCAATTTGTACAAAGCTATTCGAGTGTACTCTTACCAGATGGAAAATATGAACTGAATGCAGCTTTCGATTCAGGTCTTCCAGCTTCATTTATAAGTACAAACAGAGAAGTTGCAACCATACAAGGAAATATATTGACACTAACATCTCAAATATTTGATGGAGAAACTGATATATTGGCATTTCAGGTGGGTGATGGTAATTTCAAAGCAAGTGATAGTGTGGTGGTTTTACGTATCAATAACTTTGGACTCACTACTGGATTAACTGACTTAGAAAAAAACACAAAGATTTATCCAAATCCAGCTACTGAAAAAGTATCAGTAGCAACTACCAAAAACTCAATAGAAATACAAAATGTTGAACTATTGACATTAACAGGGTATTCAGTTATTCATCAAGCAGAGAAAATGACACAAAATAATATTACAATACCCCTAAAAAATATACCTACTGGATTTTATCTGCTCAAAATAACAACAAACCAAGGTATATTTATGAAGCGAATAACCAAACTATAGATTATATATTTGTAAATACTCATATCTTAAATAGATTTAACACACTCTATCTATCAAATAAAAGTATTTCTAAACAGCGTAGGGAAAAAACTACATGAAGAAGAGTTAAATAATAGCGTATATTGAGAAATTTAAGTTGAATAAAAAAGCATTATATCATTTGTGTATAGCAATTTAATTTCAGAAAATTGCTCATTATTTTTAATCATTTAGCTTAGCAAGGAAAAAAGCCTATTAAGTTTTCATATTGTTGTTTTCAAAAACAAATTTCACTTTACCAATTAATATAAAATACTTACCTCATTTTCATATAGTTTTTCCCCCCTACGCTGTTTAAGGTTACCCAATATTATAAATACTTTTTTGAACCCAACAACAAATACAAACTTTGTCAAATGAAAGATGTTTTTTCACTTTATGGTATTGGTCATTTTATCAATCAACCACAAAATCCAACTGAATTTGAGATTCTTCAGTTTGATATGATGGAAGAACCAAATATAGATGATTTTCATAAACATACCTTTTATGAAATTCTCTGGACGAAAAGTGGTGAAAGCAAACAAATTATAGATTATAACGAATATGAAGTAAAACCTAACAGTTTATTTTTTATTTCACCCAATCAGGTGCATTATTTTGAAGAATGGAAACCGTTAACAGGTGGTACTATTCTGTTTACAGAAGATTTTTATCTGCTTAATCACAATAACAAAGATATACTCTTTGAACTTAGCTTTTTGGATAATCTCTATGCCAATCCTTGTATTATGTTTACCGAAAATGGATTTAGTGAAATTTTATATCTTATCAATCAAATAGAAAAAGAACATACTCGAAATGATAGAAATCCCTCCATCATTCAAGCCTACTTGCACATTCTGCTTGCTCAAGTACAAAGGCATATTGACTATCAATCTTTAGTTGTTCAATCTAAGAAATACCTCATCTTATTCAAACAATTTAAAAATGAATTAGAAAAATATTTCATGGAGAACCAAACAGCTTCTTTTTATGCTAATAAATTACATATCACCCAACACCATCTAAACTTGATATGTAAAGAAATTACTCATCAGACTGCCACAGAAATTATCAGAGCAAGAAGTATTTTAGAAGCAAAACGCTTTTTGACTTTTACTCATAAGACTATTTCTGAAATTGCCTTTGAATTGAACTTTACAGATAGTTCTTATTTTGCTAAAACCTTCAAAACAATTACTCACCAATCTCCACAAGAGTTTCGAAATCAAATGTCTCAAAAATACCGAACAAGGTAGGTTTTGTCTTTATTATGTCTTGCTTACTTGCTGTACTTTTGTATTGTCAATAATGACAAATAAACTAAAAAATTAAGACAATGACAGAAGCAATGATTCAAAGTAGCATAGAGGAAATAGTATCTCTAGCCCTTTCAGGTAAGGGAGCAGAGGCTTGGGAAAAATTCTACCACGAAGAAGTAGAAAAAATTGATTTGGATGGTATTAGTATTAAAGGTAAAACCAATGTGTTACAAGTAAACCATGTTTTACTTGCCAACATTACTGAAGTACGAGCCTATACCCACATAGGCAATTTAGTAAAAGGTAATCGCAGTTTTATTATATGGGATGTAGATTTTGATGTAAAAGATGGGGATACTATCAAAACTACTGAAGTTTGTATTCAAGATTGGCAAGATGGTAAGGTAATCAAAGAACAATTTTTTGCTTAATATTTATAAATTCAGATGTTAAAATAATGAAGTTTTTATTAATAAACATTTGTTTTGTAGGTTTTACACAATTTGTTATAGCACAAACCGAAAAATTTGAAAAGGCAAAAGTTGAAAATAAAAGTGTTTTCAATGCTAATATTGATAAAGTTTGGGCTTACCTCTCTGACTTAGGCAATCTACAAAACCTTGTGCCATCTACCATCAAAACTTCTGTAACAGAAGGTAAAGGTTTGGGCAGTACTGTAATACTTAGATTACAAAATGAAGGGAAAATTGTAGAAAAAGTAGTTAAATTAAACATTAAAAAGTGCATTATTTGCTACAAGATGATTGAAACACCCTTACCTGTAAAAGATTATTTAGCTTGTTTTAAGGTAAAAGAATTGAAAAACAAACAAGTAGAAATAACTTTTATAGCAAACTTTTTGGTACAAAAAGCTAATCGACAAGCAAGAGTAGAGAATTTCAATAATTTGCAATTGGAACTTTTGAGAAATATCAAAAGGATTTTCCAAGAATAGTTTTTCACTAAAAAACACCTTTTATGAAGTATAATAACTTAGGAAACACAGGAATTCTAGTTTCAGAGATTTGCTTAGGAGCAATGACTTTTGGAGGAAAGGGGTTTTGGACTGCTATTGGACAACAAACCCAAGACGAAGTAAATGACTTGATGAAAACAGCTTTTGATAGTGGCATCAATTTCTATGATAATGCCAATGCTTATTCCGAAGGTTTGGCGGAAGAAATGCAAGGAGTAGCAATCAAAAGTTTGAGCTTACCTCGTCAAGAATTAGTTATAGCTACCAAACTTCGTATTCAAATGGGCAAAGGTGTGAACCAAGTTGGGTTGAGCAGAGGTCACATTTACGATTCAGTAAATGACAGTCTAAAACGCTTACAATTGGATTACATAGATTTATTGTATGTACATGGTGTTGATCCGCTTACACCTTTGGAGGAAACAATGCGTGGTTTAGAAGATGTTGTTCGCTCAGGTAAGGTACGTTACCTAGGTATTTGCAATACTCCTGCTTGGCAAGTAATGAAAGCAAATGCTTATGCAGAGAAACAAGGTTGGACAAAATTTACAGCTTTACAATATTTCTATACCATTGCTGATAGGACAGTAGAACACGAAATTGTCCCTTTAGCACTTGACCAACAAATGAGTCTGATGCCTTGGTCACCTTTGGCAGGTGGTTTTTTATCAGGTAAGTTTACTCGATCTAACGCTCAAACAGGTGATGACTCAAGACGCAATAATTTTGACTTCCCACCAATTAATAAGGAAAAAGCATTTGACATCATTGAAGTAATGCAAAAAATTGCTATTGAAAAAGGTATTTCTGTTGCTCAAATTGCTTTGGCTTGGCTATTGAAAAAATCCTCAGTATCAAGCATCATCATTGGTGCAAAACGTAAAGAACAGCTTTTGGACAATTTGGGTTCTATAAATGTGGAATTTACAACCCAAGAAATGCAAATCTTAGATGAGGTAAGTGCCACTATCAAACCTTATCCAATTTGGATGGTAGAGAGGCAGTCAGTGGATAGAATTATTAAATAAATTTAAACGAAGCAATCACTTTTTGCTAAAATGATTGCTTTTTTACCCATTTATCTTTTTTTCAAAAATGAAACTAAACATTGGACAAATAGCTCCTGAATTCACCACAGAAGATATTATGGATATGCCTGTGAGCCTTAATGCATTCAAAGGCAAAAAAGTTTATATTAGTTTTTTACGTAACACACGTTGCCCTATGTGTAGTTTACATGTATATAAGATATTCAAAAAATCAGCACAACTAAAAACACTTAACATTGAAACTATCATATTTTATGAATCAGATAAAAAAATGTTCAAACTGAGTGATTTCTTTCAAAAAAGTATTTTGTCTGAGCATAAATTTTCAGTAGTTTCAGATACTAAACGAATTATATATTCGCTCTATGGATTAGAAGTATTGCCTCCTGATGTAGCTCATGAAAAATTTATTGCTGCCAATCGTCAAAGTCAAATCGCAGAAATCATAAAATTGGGTATCACAGGTGATGGTATAGAGCCTGGCACTAATGTAGGAGCCATGCCAGCCGATTTTTTGATTGATGAAAACCAAATACTTCAACTTGTGCATTATGGTAAAGATGGTGGTGATCAAATTGATTTAGATGAGATTATAAAATTTGCAACTGAAAATGCAAAAGTATGACAATAGATTATCATTTTTTAGTAAATCTGAGTGGAATTTAGAACCTTTTGGTATGGTTCTAAACCCATTTGGTAGCTCAAATACGATTAGAAATGTAAAAAAAGCTATAAAACAAGATTTAAAATCTAAAAATAGTAAAATTTAGAAAAAATACTTTTCTATCAGCCCTTTTAAAAGGGCTGATTTTTTATAGAGAAAATGAGTTTAAAAAACGTGCAATTTTAAATCTTTCCTTTACCCTCGGTAAATAAAATACTTGTCAATTTTTCGGTTGTACACCAATACAAATCAAAAGTATCTTTGCAAAAACAATTATAAAAATGACAAAGTATTTAAAATTTATAGAATTACACAATCAGACAACTCCACTTCTTATTGGGAATGTTTGGAATGTACAGAGTGCAAAAGTCTGTGAAAAATTGCATTTTCAAGCAATTGGGACTTCAAGTGCTGCAATTGCCCATTCGTTAGGTTACGAAGATGGGGAACAAATGCCTTTTTTGGATTTATTATTTATTGTTGAAAGGATTAGTAAATGTGTTACAATTCCATTGTCTGTGGACATTGAATTTGGTTATGGAAATACTGCAACAGAAATTGTGGACAACATCATATCATTAGAAAAATTAGGTGTTGTTGGAATAAATATTGAAGACAGCTTTTTTGAAAATGGCGAACGAAAACTGAAAGACATTGTTTAGTTTTCGCAACTTTTAAAAGAAGTAAAGAACATCTTAACACAACGAGGAATTTCAATGTTCATCAATGTAAGATGTGATGCTTTTCTTTTGAATGTTCCGAATATGTTAATAATTGCAAAAGACAGAACAGGGAATTATGAAAAATCAGGGGCGGACGGAATTTTTTTACCTTGTGTCATAAAACAAAGTGACATTTCTGCAATGGTTTCTCAAACCAAATTACCACTCAATGTAATGTGTATGCCAGAATTACCAATTTTGAAACGCTAGAAAAACTTGGCGTAAAAAGAATTAGTATGGGCAATTTTTTAAATAGTTATGTTTATACATCTTTGGAAAATATGACAACAAAAATATTGACTGAACAATCTTTTAATGCTTTGTTTTAAAAATGGAACTGACAATAGAAATAATGTACAAAGCTATTCTTGAAAAAGACACTTCTTTTGAAGGTGTTTTTTTTATAGCAGTTAAGACAACAGGTATTTTTTGCAGACCATCTTGTACTGCCAGAAAACCCAAATTGGAAAATGTGGAATTTTTTAAAACTTCTAAAGAGTGCATTCTTAAAGGTTACAGAGCTTGTAAAGTTTGCAATCCTTTAAAAACAATCAACTATACGCCAATTGAATTTCAAAAAATCATTGACGAACTTTCAGAAAATCCGACTTTGAAATTCAAAAACAATGATCTTAAACAAAGAGGAATAGAACCCAGTAAAATAAGGAGATGGTTTTTAAAAAATCACGGAATTACGTTTCAAGCCTATCAAAGAATGTTTAGAATTAATATGGCATTTAAAAAAATACAAAGTGGCGAGAGTGCTACGCATACTGCTTTTGACATAGGTTTTGAATCTTTAAGTGGTTTTGGCTATAGTTTTAAAAATATTTTTGGTATTTCCCCGAGAAAAGGAAAACAACAAAATATTATAGACCTCAAGCGAATTGAAACGCCCTTAGGAACAATGCTTGCTTGTGCTACCAATCAAGGAATCTGCTTGTTAGAATTTACTGACAGAAAAATGTTGGAAACGGAATTAAAGTCAATTGCCAAACTTTTAAATGCAACCATTATTCAAGGGAACAACAAGCATTTTGAACTTTTAGAAAAACAACTAAATGAATATTTTGCAGGGGAAAGGAAGATATTTGATATTCCTTTACATACACTAGGCACAGACTTTCAAAACAAAGTTTGGACAGCTTTACAAAACATTCCTTATGGGCAAATCAAGTCATACAAGGAGCAAGCCATAACAATTGGAAGCTCTGAAAGTGTGAGAGCTGTTGCCAAGGCAAATGGAATGAACAGAATTTCTATTTTAATTCCATGTCATAGAGTTATTGGCTCTAACGGACAATTGATAGGTTATGGTGGTGGGCTTTGGCGAAAAAAATATTTACTAGACCTTGAAAAAAACGGAATTTAATAAATGATAACAGAAATCAGAATATACAAACTTAAAGTAAATTCATCAGACTACTTCTTAGAAGTTTTTACAGAACAATCACTGCCAATGATGCAACAATGGAAAATAAACATTGTTGATTATGGCTTTTCACTTATTGATAAAGATAGAAATTAAATTAAATACTGGATTACAAAACTATGAAATAACAGATGTTTTGTTAGATGCCAAAACAGTTTATTATAGATTGAAAGTATATTACAAAAATGGGAAAAGTGGATATTCTAAAATAATTTCCTTAGATAATGAACAAAAGGACAATTTAAGTGTAAAACTATATCCAAATCCCTTTCAAAATTTAGTTTTAGTTGAAGTACCTTTTATTCAAAAAATAATTATCACAGATATTCCAAGAAAAACTATTTATGAGAAAGAATGTAATTATACTAATAAGGAAGAACTTTCTTTAGAAAAATTAATCAAGAAATATATCTGTTACTCATTCAAACTTCTACTTTTATACATAGAGAAAAAATAGTAAAAATTCAATAAATAGTTTTTTAATAATAAATTCTTGCCGAACACTTGAATATTTTTTCTTTTTTTATAACATTTGTAATGTTCTGAATATCTTATTTTTATTTAAAATAGTGTTTCAGAGATTTAATTTTAAAGCATCTTAGATATGATAAGGTATTTGTTTGGTGTTATCAGTCTTGTAATAGTCATTTCGTTGTTATTATTTTTTACTCAAAAAAAGGATAAGCCATCTATTTTTATTCAGCCTAAAAATCTGGAACAAAAAGTAGAAAGTAGTGTAATAACAGACTCTCTCAACATAAATACAACCCAAAATATCAATGTTATAGAAGAAAAAACCCCCATAAATATTACTCAACATGATAATTATAAACAAAGTTTTTCTGATCCAATTAAACCAGAAAACCCTGAAAAAGAAAATAAGCCCTTAGTAGATTCTTTAAAAAAAATATATCGCAGTGAACTCTACTTTGCAGCCAAGGGGACAAATGTAGATTCCATTCGTTATGAGAATTGGAAACAAAATTATCAATTAAAGCAATCATTACAATCAAAGGAATCTTTGCGTTCTGGTATGGAATCTTTTGCAGGTGGTCTGATACAGGCAAAATGGCATGAGAGAGGACCCAATAATGAAGCTGGTGATATGCGAGAAGTTGATTTCTTACCCAGTAATGAATCTATCTATGCTATTTCTACGGTAGGTCATTTATGGAAAGGCAATTTAAATGGTCTTAACTGGACTTTACTCAATGATGATATAAGATTTGAACCAGATGAACTGGAAGTACTCCCACATAATAGTGGCACACGTATTTTTGCAATATTTGGAGTGGGTGCAAATGATAAAAAAATAAGTTATTCTGATGATGAAGGGCAAACATGGATAATGGGTACAGGATTTAGCTTCTATGACCACTGGGGGAGTGGACGTAGATTATTATCTTTAAGTGATCATCAGACTCTTTATTATTTAGTACATACATGGTCAGCCAGTCCTTGGGGAGAACTTATACAATTATATAAAACAACAAATAAAGGAGTATCCTATACAAAAGTTTGGGAAAGTTCTACAGGATATGGGCTTAATGATGTGGACTTGTGGAAACCCTATGATTCAGATCAAATGTATTTAGTTGATAATAAAGCACAATCTTTCTATAAAATTACACATGACTTTGGCACAGGAGGTACAAATATTTCTATTCCTATAAGTTACAGCTCACAAGGTGTTTCGACAGGTAAAATATCTATAAGTGGTAGATATAATAGCTTAATAAGCGACTACGAACTTTATATAAATACTAATTCTGATAAGAAAGTTTATAAAACAGTAGATGGTGCAACATGGACTTATCTAAGTACTTCACCAGAAAGTGTTTGGCGAAAAGCATGGCTTGCAGATCCTGATTATAACAATCTATATCTTGGTGGTTTCCAATTAAATAAATCAATTAATGGTGGAGTGTGGGAAGAACAATATGTGCAATGGTGGGAGTACTATAAAAATACACCCACAAGAAAGGACTCTATGCATGTGGATATGATGAACCTAGATTATTTTAAAAAGTCAAATGGTACACCTTTTATTCTAATCTGTAATCATTCAGGCATACATGTAACATATGATCAATTTGCAACAACAAAAAACCTAGGTCTTATCAATTTGAATGTCACAACATTATATGATCAGACAACAGCTTTTGATGGTTTTGTTTATGGTGGTGCACAAGATAAGGGTAATTTTAAATATGGTGGAAATTCAAAGGCTGATTTTAATATTTTTTCAACAGACAATATGAGTACTGGAGATGGGATGTTGGGTGTATTTTTTAATAGTGATCAGTCTTTTTTTGCCATGATTCAAAATGGAGATTTATATTGTTATAAAGATAGAAATGTCCCTTCTAGCACAAGTTTTAATATTCCTGGTACCAATAAACCTGGCTGGATTAATCCAATGGTCGCTACACCTGATTTCACAGATAATAAGGCTTATGTGGCAGGTGGTAACTTAACTGGTGGCTCTGGATCTTATCTAATAATAGCTGAGGCAAATGTTACAACAGGAGTAATCAGTACCTCTCAATTCAACTACGATTTTAGAGCCAATTCTAATAATGGTACTGCAGTCATCAAGGCTATTGGCGTTTCTTCGTCAGATTATAATCGTATTTATGTTTCTACCCAAGATGCAACATTTTTTTCATCCACTAATCAAGGTACAAGTTGGACAAAACAAACAAGTGCAGGACTTCCAAATACCATGATTCCATGGGATATTAAAACTTCAAATACAAATGCAGATAAAGTATTTATTTGTGGTACAGGTTTTTCAAATTCGGGAGTTTATCAGTCGGATAATGGTGGTATTACATTTACAGCATTAAGTGGTAGTATTCCTTTAGCTACTTTTTATGAAGTAGCTCTATCAGATGATGAACAATTTTTATTTGCAGCGACTTCTGAAGGACCTTATGTTTATGCATTTAGTACTGCTACTTGGTATAATTTATTTAATGCAGAAACTCCTTATGTTGATTTTAATTCAGTTGATAATATTGGGAGTAATATTATTCGCTTTGGAACTTATGGTAGAGGGATTTGGGATTTCGAACTAGATAATACCCCTTTACCTTTTGAATTAGTCTATTTCAAGGCAAAAGCATTAGAAAGATTTCAAACACAAATAGAGTGGGTAATTGCTAATGAGATACATGTACAATCATATGTTGTAGAGCATAGTTTAAATGGGAAAGATTTTGATGCAATAGATATAGTTTTGGCTAAAAGAAATAGTTCAAGTGAATTGTACTATTCATTTATACATACACCTAAATCTAATACTAACTCCAACTACTATCGGCTGAAAATGATTCATACCAATGGAAAAGTAAATTACTCATCCATACAGTCTGTGAATTTTGAGGAAAATAAAGATATTTTTAAAGTGTATCCAAACCCTGTTGCTCAAAATGACAGAATTTTTGTTGAATCCTACATCAACGAACCATTTACAATAAGCTTCTATGATATAGAGGGGCGTTTGGTACTCACACAAAAGATGAATGAATCATCACAAATAATAGCAAACTTTCCAAAAGGAACATATATTTACAGATTATATACAACTCATATACAAAGTATTGGAAAAATAATAGTTCAGTAAAGAAATCTATTATTCACCTGATTCAAACGATGTGTTGAAAAGAGAGAATACAAACATTAAATTCTTCTTTACAGAATGATAGAAAATAATAAAAGGCAGAAACAAGCAAAATTATTACGAATATTTAGAAAGATTCATAGAACAACAGGTATATTATTGTTTGTTTTCTTCTTCTTTATATCCATTACTGGACTTTTATTAGGCTGGAAAAAACATAGTGGTGAATTATTACTTCCAAAATCTTATAAAGGAACTTCGACTAATTTTAAAGATTGGTTACCAATAGATAGCTTACATTTAATTGCTTGCAGAGTACTGCATGACTCTGTTTCAACAAAGCTATCATCTGAACTTGATAGAATAGACATCCGAAAGGATAAGGGAATGGTGAAGTTCATTTTTGCTAATCACTTTTGGGGGATTCAACTTGATGGTGCAACAGGAAAAGTTCTACATATTGGGCGAAGACATTCTGACTTCATTGAAAATATACATGATGGCTCCATTCTTGATTATTATTTAGGAACAACTGGACAAATTAAATTAGTTTATACAAGTATTATGGGGCTTGCACTTTTAATATTCGTTATAACTGGTTTCTGGCTTTGGTATGGACCTAAACAAATGCGAAAAAAACAGTAAAATAGAACGTTGTATTGTACTAAAAATATTGACACTAAACCAGACACAATATACTGATATTTAAAAATTAGATTGTTTATTATCAGCGTATTGTGTTTTGTCGAACTGGAGTGGAAGACTCTCAAACCTAATATACTTTAGTAGCGTATGGATGTGTGCTTCTTTGGGAAACTCTTAGTAGCAATACTCAAAGTTTTGACCGTGTCAGTGAACCTTGCCAGTCACCTACCAATTTATTGAAATCTTTATCTCAGCATAATGACTTATTTTTTTGTAGTATATTAAATTTGAAGGTTTCAGGCATTATGCTTACCATTTGTGAATTCTTTTTAATGTTTACTTCTTATCACCTTTCATACCTTCTTCTATCATACCATAAAATTCATCGATTTTAGGCATGACTACAATACGAGTACGACGGTTTTTAGCTCTTCCTTCAGTTGTAGCATTATCTGCAATAGGAACAAAAGCTCCTCTACCAGCAGGGATTAGTTTTTTTGGGTCTATTTGGAATTGTTTTACCAATGTACGAGAAAGTGAGGTTGCTCTTTTTACACTCAAATCCCAATTATCAATCAAATTGCCTTTTGTGAAGGGTACATTATCTGTATGCCCCTCTACAAGTACATCAAAGGTAGGTCTATCTTTCAAAACAGCTGCTACATCCTTTAGTACTGTATAAGCATTTTTATTTATCTCATAACTTCCAGTTGTAAACAGAAACTTATCTGAAATACTCACCATAATTACACCTTTTTCAACATTTATCTCTATGTTTTCGTTTTCTGTACCCACAGCTCTTTTTAGTTGTGTAACAAGAGCAATGGTCATAGAATCCCTTTTATTGATGGCTTTATTAAGGCTTTTAATTTGCAAATCTTTTTCTTTCATTTTCTCAAGTGAATTTTGCAGATTTTCAGCACCTTGTTTTGAAAGCATGGCTATTTCTATAGATTGAGAGATGAGTTTCATATTCATGGCTTTGGTATCGCTCAATTCTTTTTCCAAACGAACTCTCTCATCATTACAACCTTGTAGAGCAATTTCAGCTCTTTCTAGATTTTTCAAATTTGTTCGATTATTAGCTTCCAAACCTGTGTGTTGAGCCTGTAATTGTTTAAACTTCTTTTTAGAAACACATCCAAACAAGCTGGAGCAAGCTATTAATACAATAAGATACCTTTTCATAATAATTTAGAATTTAAGTTAAATACAGTAATACTTTTAAAACAATAGTATAGCATTTATTTTTAATGCTACGACTTTCTGCTTTAGCATGGCTAATTCTGTTTGAAAAGCTTTTAAAATCTCCTTCACAGATAGGGTGTGCACATCCTTCAAGGGATATTTTATTTGCATTGTTTCATAAATTTATTGGTTTTGTTAGTCTTTGACTAGTAAGGCACAAATGCAGACCAATTATTAAAGATGGGTAAAATTAGTTGATCTTTTCTTCACAATTATTACACAATTTCAGAAAAGGTTTACATCTTTTACTGATGATTGGGATTAAGGAAAGAATATTTTCTAACAACAAGGCATTAGAATTATGGAATACATTTAGAAAAGAACTGCCTATAAGTCTACAATCTCTTGATAAATATCAAAAAGCCTTTGAAATTTTAGGGAAAAAGGTAGAAAAACCTGTTGAGGTAAAAAAAGGATTTCTTGATTTATAATAATTTAGATTTATCTATTGGTAGAATTTTTATAAAACAGCACTGATATATTTTACGTACAGAAGAGATAATATTGTTTCAAAAATGCGTATCTTTGAAAACATAGTGTTCAATTTTTGTTTAATCTGGAAAAGACTCTACTTTTAGTGGAGTCTTTTTGATGTGAAGGTATCAGTAGATTTTATAAAAAAAATAGCTGAAGTAAGAAATAAATCAAGCCAGTTCTTACTGGCTTTTGCTTGAGTATATAAATCTTGATAGAGACTCTTCTGTTTTATTTTGTATTCTTTAAAATTTTTATCTGATTCGATACATTTTCTGGTCTATCACTAGAAATCACAAAAATACCTTTACTAAAAATTTCTTTATAAATGTTGTCTCCATTTGCAATAGCACTTTTGTCTAAATTACTCATAGTCCCTAATACCATTGGAATATTTTGAGATTTGAAGTATTGTAGAATATCATCTGGAGGAATAGATATCCCTACAAAAGCAATGATGTTTTCTTTTTTAATACCCTTACTCAATAAACGCTCCACGTCTTCCTGTCCACGAGCAGAAACTGAAATCATTACTTTAGGATGCATTTTAGTTACTTCTTCTGCTTGATTGGCATTGTAAGTTATAATAATACAAAAATGTTCAGCATTATTTTTCTTGACAGCTTCTACTACTTTTTTATAAGGTACATTTCGTTTTACATCTAATGTATAAATCACCTTATTTTTACCCCAAGCCAATACTTCATCAAGTGTAGGAATTTTGTAATTGGTTAAATTTCCTTCATTGTCTTTTAAAAAGAATTTTTGCAATTCAGTATAAGTGTAATCACTTAACTTTCCTGTTCCATTGGTCGTTCTTTCTAATTTATCATCATGCATCATGACTAAAACAGAATCTTTAGTGATAGAAATATCAGTTTCTATAATAGCAGGATGATTTTTAATAGTATTTTCAAAAGTTGGAATACAGTTTTCAGGAAAATTGGTAGTTGGACCACCACGATGTGCACTGACTAATGGTGTATTTTTTTGGTGATTTCTAAAATAGCTTTGAAGTTTTTTGTAAGTTTTAAATTCTAAATAGTTATTTCTTGTTTGTGCATTTGTATGCAATCTCAAAAATAAAATACAGATGATAAGAATAGTTCTCATTGCTCAATTTGGGTGTATTGTGCTGAAAAAGGTTGACACAAATATAATTAATTTCCTTAATCATCTTCTTAAAAATGTCTTTTTAACATCAAAAAAGACATTTTATCAGCGAAAAAACAGAAAATATCCGTCAAAGACTTTGGCTTAGAAAACCTCCCTTTTAAGATATAAGTTTATGATTATGAGATACTTATTATTCTAGTTTGACTTATAAAAACACTTTTTTACACTCAAAAACTATCTTCTATAAACTTTTGAATATCCAAAAAAGACAGCGTATCAGTCAAAAAATGGGGGAAATGTTGTAAAAACAAACTGGAATAGAAATCTATTCTAAAAGGTTGATTAAATAAAATCCAGTAAATCAATAGCTTACAATCGAAAAAACACTTTTTATAAGTCAAAAAACAGATTTTATCCGTCAGACTTTTGGCTTAGAAAACCTCCCTTTTAGGTAGTTAAATACTTGATTATAAATACTTTTTATTTCTAAAAAAGACA
>LJIE01000010.1 GCA_001281695.1 bacterium 336/3
CAAAAGCGTTATCTATTTGCCTTATCTTTTTAGAAAAATAGTGGATAATCTCTCAAAATCGTGGGTGCTATTTGTCCTATTTTAATTTTTAAGTGTAGCAAAACCCTCCCACCTTTTTGCAAAAGCGTTATCTATTTGTCTTATTTTCCTGAAGATAGTGGATAATTTCTCAAAATCATGGGTGGTATTTGTCCTATTTTAATCTTCAAGTGTAGCAAAACCCTCTCACCTTTTTGCAAAAGCGTTATCTATTTGTCTTATTTTTCTACTTTGTTCTTGGCTTCTTCTCCTTTGTTTAGCCAAATTTTGTTATAATATGCCTTCTTATCTTTGATTTCTGCATTAAGTTGAGCCTTGTAAAATACTTTCATGATTTCTTTTACACCCTCTATGCCAATGTGAGGGGCATACTTTGTTATATGAACCTCTGAAATACCATAATTGAGTAAACCCTCCAGTATTCTTTTGTACTCGTCTGAAAACTGATACCAAGAAGCAGGTATTTTTTTAGGTGTTACCTTCTTGAGCTTAAACTCTAAGGCTACAATAGGCTTACGCCCTCTGCCTCTGTGATTAGCGTCTAAAATGGGTGCATAAGAAAATGCTACATCTGTTTTTTCTAACTCTGCCAAAGGTTCTGGAAGTGTTCTTTTTAACAAATCGTTTATATCAGGATATTTTTTTTCACAGTCCATGAGCTTGCGATACTCTTCAATGCTCACTATCCAAATACCTGTATCTTTAAAGGCTGATAGTATCTCAAAGAACCTCATAGAATACCAACTACTAAGGCTCATATACCATTTTATTTCATAGGTGGTGTAATGGCTCAATTCTAAAAAATATTCTCTTAGAAAGGGGTTTAAATGAATTTCTAAATTTCCATTTTCATACCGAAGGCTTACTACTACGTTATGCCTTTCAAAAGATTTTTTATCAATTCTTTCAAATAACCAAGATTGTTTAATCAAATCTTCTGATGCCTCCTTAATTCTTGTATAAATAGAGTTTTCGCTATCTGCATCAAAGATTATATCTGTTACTTTCATTTGATAGGCTTTCAAATCATCATCTTCTTCTTTAATCATAGAAAGTACATTCGCCATAATACGTTTGGCATACACCGAAATTCTTTTTTGTCTTGCAAACGTAATATTCCAATGCTGTTTGGCAAAGGCTTTAATTTCCTCCTTAGAATACACCACCACAGGAGTTAATACTTCTGCTTTCTTGCGTTTATCACTCATATTCAATGTTTTTTGCAAAAGTAATAAATAAACCGACAAATAAAAATAACAAGTCTTTTATTTACGTACAATTTGTCGGTTTATTAGTACCAAATGCGTACAATCTGTCGGTTTATTCCGTACAATCTGTCGGTTTATTAACCTTTACACCTTATTATATATACTATATAGTTTTTACTACTATAGTTAGGGCTTTGGTGAACAAAAAAAATGCTAATAATGTGGTGTCATTTTCGGGCTATTTGTCCTTTTATTCCTGATGTTCATAAAACGAACAAAATTTGAAATGAAACAAAAAAGTAGGGAGAATGAAACAAAACTAAAAAATGGATATGAAAAGAGAATGAAAAGAAATACTTTATAAAAGAAAGATAAGTCTTGCGGGACTTTGAAAATTAAAGCGAATAAATGTAATAAAAGCCCTCTAAATTTATTTTAGAGGGCTTTTTATGGCTAAAGGAAAAAATTACAAGTTTTTACTCTTAATAATTTTACTTTGGTAGGCTGTTTAGGGTGTTTTTGCTCGTAATCTATTAAATAGATGGTTTGAAAGCTATCTAAATAAGCTCTCTTTTGTTCTTGACTTTTGTATCTTAATAACTCACCTAATTGGTTTACATCCAAAGATACACTATTATATCCAGCAGGGTCTGTATAAGCAAATTCTTCTGAATCAATCACATAAAGTTTTTGTATTAATTTTCCAGAATGATTATTATTTGCATCTGTTACTTTTAAATAAAAATAACAAAATCTTGATTCTATGAAATCATTAGGCATTCTTACATCAGACATTCTGTAAGAATTAGCTCCATTTAAAACATTACTATATTTTAAAAATAATACATTAGGTGTATTGGGGGCAGGTAGTGGCATATTTTGTGCTATTCCTTGAAAGCATATTAAAAATGCTACGCTTAGTAAATAAATGGTCTTTTTCATATTACAATGCTATTTGTAGTTTAAATTTTATTTATAAGAATCTCTTACTTTAGAAAATCCTTGTGAAAATGTTTGTAAATCTGTAAGTGATAATGTATTAATTTTTGTAATATACATATATATCAATATGGATTTAGTTGGATGTTCTACTTGTACTAAATTGCCTCTAAAGAACGCCCTAAAATCATCATCTGTTATACTTGTATCATTTTTCGTTTTTCCTATACCACTATTATAAAATGCTTTAATAATACTTGCTGCTTTATCTACATCATATTCACTCATATATTCGTGCTGTATCATGTTATCATCTGGAACAAGCCCATGATGTGTTGTATCTGTGGCTGGTACAGCGTTATAATAAGTTTCTAAATTAGTTCTGGAGGTTGTCAGTTGCGTAGTGATGGTTGCATCAGGCTTGGCTAATTTAGCATGAAGACCCTCATGTGTAAGCATTTGAACAAAATCCACTATATTAAAACCACTCTTAAGCAAATTTAGTGCAACAGAAATTGTATTAGTATTTTTATTGAATTTAGCTCCTCTACCTGTATCATTAAAAGTAATCTTTAATTTATCTGTATTCGGTGATAAATAACCTTTGATAACATCTCTAAAATTAACATCATCAATCACAAATTTATAAGCTTTGAGAATAGTGCTATCTACTGCTACTGTATCACCTTGAGCATTTTTGTAATTAATTTCTATGTTTACACCATTGTAATCTAAAATAGTAGGAATAAAAGGCTGTTCTTGTCCATTATCTCCATTACTGCCACCACCGCCAGGAGGAGGGTTACTTGGGTCTGGAGGTGTCCAAGAACTACCACCACCATTAGGGCAGTTGTTTATAGGAGTTCCAAAACCTTGAAATGCACCAGGCATATCAGCACTACAAGGGGCAACGTCTTGGATATACTGAATATCAGAGCAACCAACTACTGCAATTAACTGATAACAGCCAGGGGAATCACTACTATTGCTACTTCCTCTATTATTTGCATTATTGTTGCCTCTACCTTTCCAAGAACCATTTTCAATTTGAGGTGTATATCCTGCATCAAATACCATTATTTTAGCGTCTGTTCTTGTTTGTATTTCTTCAAATACATTGGCAATAATCATATTTTTATTTTGAGCCACAGAACCAGCAAGAGTAACAAGCTCTACAATATTAGCTTTTACAATCTCATTTTGAGCATTTAATTCTACTCTTAACCTACGAATGTAATACAATTCGTTTGCATAACGAATTGTCATATTACGATATAGGGGTGTAATGAGTACTCTCTTGCCATTAGAAAGATTCACTTGTTCCGTTTTGTTCCAAATAGGTGTGAAGATTCTAAAAGGAGCATAAGCCCACAAATTTACTCGGTTGCCTCTTGCTCCAAGACTTACCTCTACTGTTTTGGTAAGGGCTACGCTTTGGACGTTTTCAAAATAAGTTTTGGCTTGTTCTATCAAATCAGGGTTGATAGCCGTTTTTTGTGGTGTGAGTTCTTGGGTTCGAGGTTTGCAACCCAAAAACATAGTCGTTAGCATTACAAATGCTAAAAAATGGTTTTTCATAAATAGGGGTTAAATAGTTTATAGTTTTAAGAGAAGCCTCAATAATATTGAGGCTAATGATTATAAAGGTTATTTTTGCAAAATATCCGCAAAGGTACAAAATAAATATCATGCCATAGATACACCTTACATGAATAATTTTTTAAGTTTTTGGAGGCATCAAAGCTGTTTACCTTGCACTCTATAAAAATATCTATCTACATCGTAAAATTAGGGTGCTTTGGTGTAACATTTTGTAACTTTTTTGGTAGTGTGGAGAGATACAGAAACGTATCTTAACGTACATATACGTACAATAACGTACTTTTAGTGTTTGTTCCAAGACGACTTGGAACAAGATGGAACAAAAAAGCCCCCACGTTTGGGGGCAGTATTTTTAGACAAAATACTTGAACACTATGTAAATGCTAAATAATAAAAAAATAGATTCAAATGCAAATAATAAAGCCCTACTTAGAAAATAGGGCTTTATTGCTTAAACTAAAATTATGAGTTTGAACTCATACACCATTTTAGAAAAGCTCTGTTCATGAAACAGAGCTTTTCTATTATTTTAAACTATAAAAACTTTTGTTTTAGTAACAAAAATTGCTTGTCAAATTTAGGCATTTTTTTGCCCTATAAGCAACTTTCTTTTTTTCGTCGTAAATCCGACACATCCGATAATAAAAAAAGAAATAAGCCCTATTTATGAGCTTATTTTGGCTTGTATTTTATTCGTAGGAGAAAAATAAAAAAGTTTTATATCATATTGGTTTTTAGAACTGTTTACAAATGTAAATTTGTATTTTTCTGATAGAGTTTACATTTGTAAACTTTTAATAAAGAACCCTTAAACAGAACTATTCATATTATTTTTTATTCAAAACATGAAAATCATATCTTTCTTTTTCTTGAGTTTTATATTGGCTCATTCTATAAAAGCTCAAATATGTTCCCAAATAGATTTTAACAAGGTATATGCTCAAACGACTCATGAAAAGAGTCCTTATTATTTTCCAAAGCTGTTAAAACGCTTTCAAGAAGTTGATACTACTCTTACAGATACAGAATATATGTATTTGTACTATGGCTATACTCGTTCCATTCATTACAGCCCCAACGATAATGAAGCTACAGAACTACGAAATTTGGCAGAAAGTAAAGAGTTAGAGGAGGCAAAAGAGAAAATTGAGAAATTAGACGAAAACAACCCAGTAAACATGAATTTGACTTATTCCAAAGGCTTAATAGCCTTTATGGAAAAGAACGATATAGATGCCAAACGCTTTTCAAGTCAAACAAAGGGTTTATTTAGAGCTATTATGCAAAGTGGTGATGGAAAATCTGAAGCAACAGCTTTTGTAATAACCTCCATTGAGGATGAATATTTTATACTCATTTTGTTTAAATGGAGGTTTACATCAAGGCAAACAACGTCTTGTTGTGATATATTTACTTTAGAGATGCCCAATAGTTTTAACAGCGAAAAAATATATTTCAACAAAGAAAAATCCAGTGAGTACATGAAATATTTGTTTAAAGATATATTAGGAAAATAAGGTACGAGTCCAGCTCGGACTACAACTAAAAACCTCCTGAACCACAAAAAATATCTAAAAGTAAAAGAGCCCTCATTTGAGGGCTCTTTCTAATAGTTCTTCTTCTTTTTTCCTTGATTTTTCCTTTTCTTTAAAGAATTTACAAGATTTTCCCAATGTCTGGTTAGCTCAATTTTGAGTCCGAAACCTGACCACGAGAGTAAAAAAGATCCTTTGCTCTTCTTCATGGCATTTTTAATTTTAAGGTTAAACATTAAATATTAAAAAGCCCCTTTGAGGATTCTCTTTGAATGGATTAGGAAATATAGTAAAATCAATTGAAAAAAACTTTTTGATTTTGTTTGTTTTTTCAAAGAATATATAGATTTTTACTAAGTAAATAGTTTATTTACTTACCACATAAAATTCCTGTTTCCTTCTAAAAAAGGAAATACCATTCAAAAAGCCCCCCTATGAATAGTTTGAGACGCTATATTTAGGGGCTTTTTATTGAAAGTAAAGTTATAATAATTATCTTTTTATTTTTCAAAAAATAATTAAAAATTTTAATTCAATAACCAAAAAAAGTTCTTAGTCATCAAAAAAACAAGAACCTAACACTGCTTTTTATTCCTTACACTTTAGTTCCTAACACTTCCTAACACCTGTGGTGCAATTTTATCAGGATTAAATGAGCAAATCAATTTTTCTCTCGATTTTCGTGTGTCAAAAAATGATACAAAATGTATCATCAGATTTCACGTTTCAAAATTCTTTATAAAAACAGCTAAAAACTAAAAGTAGGTAGAAAAAAAAGTCTGGATTTTTAAGCATTTTGTGTGTATTCTTGAACATTCACAAAATACTACTTAAAAACACCTAAAAACAAAAAATGTATTTTCTGAAAAATTCATCTTTTATTTCTTTAGCTTCTTCAGGGTTTACTTTGAATTGGTCAAAGTTTGCTCCTTGATTTTCTTTGTTTTGATCTACTTTATCATTTCCCATCTGGGCGTTTAAAAGGTTATTGTTTAAACTAAATGATGTTACAAAGTTGGGGCAAAAAACAGGGAGGGCAAAAAAAAACAAGAAAATCAATCCTTGTTTTGTAGCTATTTATCCTCATTTTGTAGTTCATAAGGATTTCTATTATTTATGGGTATTCCTAAATGTTTAGGAATACTCACCTTTTTTTGAACTTCTCGATTGCTCATCTTGAACCCTGAAAAAATTATCTGAAGCTGTAATTTTTCAGGGTTCAAAAATATTCTTGATTTTATTGAGTTTTTTAAACTAATCATTATTCTTAAATATGCGTTTCCTGCATTTCTACCGAATCCATCATTTTGATGGATTCGGTCAATTTGCTTGAATTGAGGTTTAATAAATTTGTAACAAATTCTTGACGTATTTTTTGGAAAAAATTAGGTTAGAGTAGATTCTTTTGCAAAATTCAGAAAAAAGCAACATTTAGGAACGCCTTAAAAAGCTTAAAAATGGACTTTTTACAAAAAACGTTAGTAATTTGTTACAATGTTCTGATTATTGTAACAAGAAATGAAAAGTGATACAAAAATAATCTACCTTTCTCATTTGAAAAATTGGAATCAATTTTGATGTTGCTTTGAACTCTCAAAAGATTTTTATTTTTTAATAGCCTATTTCTTTAAATAGGAGTCTTAAACTACAAAACTATATGGATATTAGAGCAAGAAAAGCTTTAAGTGAGTTTTTTATATCACTTGTATTGACAGCTATATTTGGCTATTTGATGTTTACTCTTGAGAAGAAAACTACTTGGCAAACTGTTTCGGCAGTTTTGGCTATACTTTTTGGTATAGGGCTGATTAAATCGACTTTTAAAGCTTTACCCTACTTAATAGGCTTTGTTATAGGAGGCTCTTTTACTTTAGTGGCAAAAGGAGTTGGGAAAGTTGCACAGACCGCAGGGAATGCAATGCTTAAAAAATCTATCAATAATGCCAATCATGAAAATACGATTGCCTTAGTGAGTGCCATAGACAATGTAAATGTTTATTTTGATGAGTTATATAGGCATTTTTTAGTCATAGCAGGAACAGGAGCAGGTAAAAGTGCCTCCGTAGTAAAACCTATGATTAAAGAATCCATTACCAAGAATTTTTCAGGTTTGATATTGGACTATAAATATCCAGAATTAGCCAATTATGTTTATTCTCATTATCAAAATCATAAATCAGGAGTTACACCTATTTTTGTTAATTTTGATGATTTAAGTAGGTCAGTTAGATTTAATCCATTAGCCAATAGTGTTAAAAATAGTTCTTTTGCCAGGGAATTAGCCACCTCCATAGTAGAAAATTTAAGCAATGGAGATTCTAATAATAAAAATGAGTTTTTTGTTAAAAGTGCAGAAAGCTTGTTAGCAGGGATTATTTACTTTTTGGCTAAAAAACACCCCCAACACTTGAGCATACCCCATGCGGTGGCATTAAGCTTACAACCCATTGAAAAGGTAGTAGAATTAATTTCTACTGATTTTGAAGTTTCTGCAATGGTTGCATCTATCAAAACAGCGATAGACAATCAAGCAGGTAAACAGCTTGCAGGAGTAGTTTCAACTCTCCAAGATGGATTAAGCAGATTAGCCACACCAAATATTTTTTGGGTATTAAGTGCAGAAGAGGTGCATATAGACATAAATAATCCTGATGCCCCTCAAATGTTAGTTTTAGGTAATAATGCTTTATTATCCACCACCTACGCACCTATTTTATCTTTGATATTAGTTTCTTCACTTCAAAAAATGAACGTACCAGGCAAACATAAAAGTATGGTTATTCTTGATGAAGCCCAAACGACAAAAATTCCAAAGTTGGAACAAATTTTAGCAGTTTGTAGGAGTAATAAAATATCTATATCATTCATTACACAAGATTTGAGCCAAATAGAAGATGTTTATGGTCATGTTAAAAAAGATGTGCTCTTAGGGAATTTTAGTAATATGCTTTTTGGGAAAACCAACCATTTAAAAACGGCTGAATATGTTTCTGATTTAGTAGGGAAGGGCGATATAGTGATGGAGAATAAAAATGTAGGTTATTCTATGGGTGAGCAGGGGCATATCACAGAAACAGAAACTAAAACCTATTCAAGTCAGGAAAGGACCTTATTAAAACCGCAACAAATCATGGGTTTTGGTGAGGGTGTATTTATCAATTTTAGACCAAACTACCAACCATTTACTACTCAGTATAAACCAGCACAAGAAGTAGCAGATAGTTTACCAGCTTTTCGACAAATTTCAAACCAAGAAATAGAAGATAATTATAACCAGATATTCACAGATATTGGGTCTTTAATGGTGAATATTGGTAAAAAGACTATCTAATTTTAAAATATGCGTTTCCTGCATTTCAACCAAAGTACCCAAAATGGGACTTTCGGTCAGTTTGCTTGAAATAGGGTTTAAGAAAAAGGAGGTAACTCCTTTTTTTAGTTTCCTTTCTTTTTCAAAAGGTCAATTAAAATTTGAACAACTTGGAGGAATAGTCCAATAATAATTAGTATTGTTTCCATATGATTTATGATATTTATCTATCTATAAATAGTAGGAGAGTTTTATGTATTTGTTAAAATTTAATTTTAAGCAAGCAGAAACCGTACTATGTACGGTTCTGCTTGCTCTGCGAGGCTAAAAGCAATAAAAAGGGAGAAAAATATTTTAAAAAATTTGTAAGTAATTGAAAATTAAATTATAATTGTAGAAAAAAAAGAGAAATATGAGTTTAAAAACTATCAAAGTAGGAGAAAGCAGTAAAACAGATTTAGAAAAAATCTGTAAAGATTTTGACTTGAATATTGGCGAAGCTGTGGAAGCGATGATAGCCTATTTCAAGAAGACGAAACAGAACCCGACCGACCAAACGAATTTTATAGAAGAGTTCAAGAAGCTGAAAAACCAATTGATTAGTTTTATCAAAACCCAAGAACAAGAAAAGTTAAATCCAATCTTGGAAGGTTTGGTAGCCGTTCTTCAGAGGTTAGAAAATACAGGGACAGATAAATTACTTGATTACTTCAAACAAGATGGATTGCATTGGATACGCTTAGACAAACGTTTGGAAGCACGTTTTGAGAAATCCTTAAAACCTTTTGAGGAAATGTTTACAAGAATAGTCGAGAACTATGGAAAACAAAAGGAAGCTCAAGAAGGGGTTTTAAAGGCACTACAAGACACGCAAACTAAAGAATCGAGTATGAGAGCTAAAAAACTTTTTAAGCGATTACAAGAAGATTTAGCTACTAAAAAGAACGGTTTGGGGTTTCATAGTAACGTTGATGACATCTTAAAAATATATTCTAAACAATTTGAAGATTTATAGTCATGTACATAAAAATTCAAACAAGCCCCCTTTCAAGTGGCAATACAGGAAGTTGTAAATCCCTAGTTCAGTATCTGGAGAAAGAAAACGAACAGAAATTGTATGATAAGGAATTTTTCTTTTCCCAAAGCAAAGAATGTGTTTTGAGCCATGAGGTAATCCAACAAATAGATAGTAATAAACAGGGTTTAAGAAAAGATGAAGCTAAATTTTATTCCATAGTCATAGCACCCAGCGAAAAAGAATTAGAGCATATAGGCAATAGTCAGGAAGCTTTGAAGATCTATACCCGTTCAGTCATGGAAGCTTATGCAGAGAATTTTAATAAAGGGCTAAAGGGAGAAAATTTATTGTGGTTTGCAAAAATAGAACATGAAAGAGCATATAAAGGGTTAGATGAAATCCCTGAAGATAAGAAACAAGGTGATTTAAAAGAAGGACTCCAAACTCATATTCATGTGGTAGTTAGCAGAAAAACAGAAGATAAGAAAGTAAAGATAAGCCCCTTGGCTCATCAAAGAGGAACAGAAATTACAACAGGTAAAGGGCAAAAAGTTACAGCAGGATTTGACAGAGAGAATTTTAAGCAACGTTGTGAAAATATATTTGATGATAACTTTTCCTACAATCGCCCCGAAAACGAAAAATTAGCCTATTACAAGGCATCAGAGATTGAAAAGTTGCAAATGCTTCATGAAGAAGAAAAAATGTCTTATAAGCAAAAAGAAATGAGTTTTGAGGCAATTATCGAATACCAAAGAAACCAAGAGAAGACCAAAGAGCAAACCCAAAAGAACCAAATTGAATTATGAATTTCCTACGATTAACCCATGCAGGTAAACCCAGACTCATAGCCATCACAGAGATAGCTTCGATGAAAATTTCAGAAAAGAATGAATCTAAAAGTGAAATTTATTTGCGATACCTTAATAATTGGGTAGAATTTGATATACTCTATCAAACATTGGAGCTCATGATGGAAAAATTTGTTTTGAATAAAGAAAGCCTAAATAATGATTTATAATTTTCAAACTTTAACCGCCCAGAAGGGATATTTTATGTTTAATTTCTTTAAAAAGAAAAATGAGAAAGCTTCAGAAGTCAATTTAGAGTCTGTTTTAGAAGGCTTAAACTTTGAGAACTTTAAAGATTATGTATCTCAAAACTACTGGTCAATACAGACAAAAGCTTGTGGAGAGTATGGAGAGGGAAACACAAGTAATTTGAATAAGCTTGAGGAAGCCTATTTAATTCTAAAACCTCTAATGATTGAAAAAGAGAGAATAGAATATGAAAACTATTTTTCTTCAAAACAAAAAATGTATATGAGCTGCTGCTCTGTTATTTTGAATCATATTGATAAAACAAAGGTAGTAAAACATGGAGCAAACTTTGTGAAAGCTCAAAACCTAATATATTCAGTTTAAAATGAAAAGCCCTTTAATAAGGGCTTTTTGATGTTTCATAAGTAAATTTATGACATTTTTCCCTAAAATATCAAATGACTTGCGACAGATTTCCCTAAAAATATTGAATGACTTTTTCACTTTATATTTTAAAGTGAGGCAAATCTCTACTACCTTTTTGCAAAAGCGTTATCTATTTGCCTTATCTTTTTAGAAAAATAGTGGATAA
>LJIE01000011.1 GCA_001281695.1 bacterium 336/3
GTATGGAACAACCTAATAGACAATATACTAATAGTGAGGCGTATAGGTACGGGTTTAACTCTCACGAAAAATCTGAAGAGTTGGGTAATGGTATTTATACTGCTGAGTTTTGGGAATATGATAGTAAAATTGCTAGAAGATGGAATTTAGATCCCGTTTCACAAACAAATATATCTGATTATGCTGTTTTTAAAAATAGTCCGATACTTTATAAAGATTCTAATGGTGATATTCCTATTCCTGCAATAGTTTGGGGGATTGCTAAATTAATTATGATGGGAATGGCTGTTGAAACAGGTACTCAAATAACTGCTAATTTAGTGACGGGTAAAGATTGGCATGATTTAGATTATGTAGACATTGGTGTGAGTGGTGGATTGAATGCAATAACTGTTGGGCAGTTTACGTATCAAAAACAAGCATATCGATTTATAACATTATCAACAAAAATGTCCAAAGCAACTCCTTATATAGGAGAAGCTTTAAAAGCAACTATTGATGTAAAAATTGATGGTATTGAAACTATATTTAATGGATCAAAATCTCTAATAGACACAGGAGTAGATGCTGTTTTTGGTATAGGATCTGGGGGATTTGTAGGGTTAGCATTTAAAGAGTCTAATCCTCTAATGAAATCTAGTTTTGCTAAAGAAATTCAGCAAAAATATTCTAGCCTCTTAGATAAAGAATTTGCACAAACTGCTGGTTTACCTTTTTCTGAAAGACTTGCAACAATGAATAGACTATACCCTCAATTCGAATCTATTCAAAAGAAATATGGGTTTTGGAACCATACATTTAGCAAAGGTTTTGATTCTTCAATAGGTGTTTTTTCAGGCACTGTAGGTGATACAATAAAAGATAATGTCAAGGGCGAAGGCGAAGAACAAAAAATATATTCGTCTATTCCTCTTGTACTTTCTCCTAATGAACTTAAAAGACAGACTGCATTGCAATCATTATTAGGTGATATTAATAAGTATAAAACTAAGTATCCTGCAAAAAGATAGTTAATATGACTATAAAATCTGAACTACCTACCATTTTAATTACTATTTTATTAATAAGTGTCTTTTCTTATATTTACTATAGAAACAGAAAAGTTAATAATGATGGTATTGAAACAATTGGAATAATAATTAGAGAGGGAGGAATAAGCCAAAGAATTAGATTTAAGGTAGGAGATTCTATTCACACTACAAATCGAAAAAAAAGATCATTTAATAGCATTAGAACAGGAGAAAAGTATTACATTAAGTATGATAAAAATGATTATGATAATGTAAAGGTAGATATAAATAAACCATATATAGATGAGTCTTTTAAAAAAAGTGATATGATTCAAAATATTGATTTTAACATCACTAACTCAATTATAAAATTTAAATTTCGTCCAAACTCAGATTTTATTTATTATAGAGAACTACCTATATCAGATTCTTTATCTACAATTATAAGAAATAAAAGATTTAATAAAATATATGTAAAATATAAACCTGAAGATCCTTTTATTGCGTACATCGTAGTAGAATAAATTTACAAGAATCATAAGTTTTGTAAATTTATTCATAACAAAGAAAAGCCCCAACATTCAATGTTAGGGCTTTTTGTTTTTTATCTGCTTTTCTTTTTCAACTTTTCAACTTCTTTCTGTAACTGTTCGTTTTGTTTTTTGAGTTCTTCATTTTCTTTCTTCATTTCTATCATGTACAAATAAAGTTCCTCAATTTTCTGCATTTGTATTTTTTGCATTTCGGTTATATCTATACCATTTTCTTTTACTTCTTGTTCAGAAGGCACATCTGGTAAGTGTTTGTTCTCTTTAATAAAAGTTGCTACCTCAGAAAGTGGGCGAAGTTTAAAATTAGGATCAAATACAAAATCAGCCCATGTAGAAGCATCTACTTTTACACCTCTTGCCCTTACTTTACCTTCCACAAATAATCTAAAATTAGCATCATTAATTTTATCTGTGCCTATACCAACATTGCCATTATTACCTATAAACATTCTCAATCCTTGATTGTAAAATTGGGTATGGGTCATTTGTTTAGGACTGGTTCCTGTAGAAGCATGAGCAATGAAACCCCATCCTCCACCAGTATAAATGATAGAACCTGCATCATTGGCATTCATATTTCCCTCCATTTTCCAAACACTACCATCAAAACGAGCATTAGAAGAAAAGGCTGTTCTTTGCCAACTAGCATCTTCATCCAATAATACTTGCATCTTAACTAAACCACCATACAAATTAGCAGAATTCCCATCATTACCAATCGTTAAAGTATTACCATGCAAAGTAAAATTTTTTGATATCTGCATATCTCCTATATTGGTTAAGGCTGCTATAGGCATTTGACCATTTATACCCCATGTCCAACCTCTACCACTCTCACCACTCATAGTAGTCTTAATACTATAGCCTGTCACAGGACCATACTTGAACTCAGCACCTTGACCAAACGAAATCCTAAAATTAGGACCTCCATCCCAAAATTTCAAACCATTTTGTTCAGAGGTATTTGATACACTGAAGGATTCTCCATTAACGGTTTGCCCCCAAGCAAACCCACTACTGAGCAATAATGCTGCAAAAAAAACTATTTTTTTCATATCTGTTTTTATTTTTATTTCTTGAAAATGTTATATTTTATGTTTAGATAAAATATTGCATGGCAGAAAATTACCAATTAGAGATGTTTTTGGATTTACAATGAAACGGAAAATGATATACATCACCATAAATTTTCTTTTTTAGTAAAATATTCAATGATTTTTTAGGCTTAAACACAGAATCTCCTACTTCTATTTCTTTTAACAAACCTTTATAGCCAGTGAAATCATTATCATTATCAGCATAACTCAAAGTAAATATAATAATGGAATCATTATTGTTATTATTTAGTTTTACTTTAGGCTGGTTATGGTCTCTTCGATCTTTAAATTTATCAATAACAACTGCTTTATATTCCATATGAAGTACTTCTATTTTATATTCATCAGATGGACAGACTGTTATATAATTCTGTATTCTTGTGACAATGATTGCACAGCTAAAAAATATCCCAAGGAATATTATTTTTCCCTTCATAATACCATTTTTGAAAGTGATTCTAATAAAAAATTACATTATTATATTGTTTTAAACTACCACATTGATTTTAAAAAATTCAAAGCTTCTCCTCTAGTTCTTATTCTTGTGCTAGTAGATACACCAACACTTCCATCAATAGGAACAATTTCCTGTAAACCTTTAGAGAAATTAGGGCGTTTGAGAGTAGCATTTACTGTGTATGATTTATAAGTGACTTGATCAAATTTATTTTTAGAGACTCCAAAAGTCCCTGATAAATTTTTGAAAGATCCAGAAACAACCTTTGTTTCACCTTCCATATTTGAAAGTATATCTTGCTCTTGTTCACCTACTTCAGTAAAAACAACTAAGCCTCCTCCTGCTGAAACTCCTAAAGAACCTGTAGCTGGGTCTAGTGATGTAGATTTTGTTACATCTCCAAAGAGACCAAATACCCACTCTCCATCATGTCTTCCAAAAACTACAGTTAATGATTTTGAGGCATTATCATCACCACCTTTGCCATCTATAGAAATGTTTCCACTTAATGCCAGTCCATCCAAAGCATGATCAGCAGCCCAATTAGCTCTCATTAAATCTCCTTCAAATAAGCATCCCCAGAATCCTTTAGGTTCCTCAACATAAGTGTAATCACTCTTATCGTTAGCTATATCATCCTCTGTAAATACCCACTCATTTGTCTCGAAGTTCCCCCACCAGTATGCCAATTTACCTTTATTAACACCACTTTGTATCTCAGAGTAAACATAGTGAGTACCATCATTACCCGCATCATTAGAAGGTTTATAATATCCTGCAGCTTGCATATCAAGAGGAGACATAGCAGGTTCCAGCCCATCTAAATCTATGTATTTAATCGGCATATTACCAGCGAACTGGTAAGGTGTATACCAGGGATATTCAGGGGCGAGGGGATCTACAGATAAAAATTTAGCGATCGCGGGATTGTAGAGCCTGAATCCGTAATCTTGAGTTAAGCCAGCAGTACCCCATTCTCTATCATTTTCTTTACCGTTAAACCCGTACCTATACGCCTCACTATTAGTATATTGTCTATTAGGTTGTTCCATAC
>LJIE01000012.1 GCA_001281695.1 bacterium 336/3
TATCCCCGTCTTTAAAGACTATGATGTGATTTTTAGGTATAGGCCCATTTGCTTGTTGCCAAACTAGTCTATGTTTCAAAACATATTTACCTTTTGTGATTCTAACCTCTACATATCCATCTTTGGATATTCGCTCATGCCCATTATAGTTGGTATTGTGTGGCTCGTTGCCCTTTTTGAATCTTGTAGCTTTTGTTTTTTCAATTGCTTCAGGAGTCATATAATCAACTTGTTTTAAGCCTTTATTTTTTGGTATATTACCTTTTTTAAAGGTGGTTGGTTGATAATCTACTTTTCTCAAACCTAAATCATAAGCTATATTTTTTACTACACAAGGTTTTACATTTAGCAATTCTGCAATTTCTTTGTTACTAGTACTGCTATATAGTTTTTCAATAATAGATTTCCTGTGTTCGATTAACTCACTATCTAATCTTTCAATTTTATAGTCTTTAGCCTTTGCAATACCTAGCTGTAATGCTTTATTTTTTACTGAATGGTATGAATGTCCTAATTCAGCAGCCAATGCTCTAGTCTGAGTATTAGGGTATTTTTCTTTCAATACCTCTATTTGTTCGGCTGTCCAAGTTGTTTTCATATCAGTATTTAAAATCTGTCCAGTGTATCAGTTGTAGTTCAAATTCGTTTTTTTCTTAATTAAACAAGAAGCCCATAAAACTCATTATTTCCACATTTAGGACAAAAATATTCCGTAGTAAAATCATCAATTCGCTTCTCAGATTTTTCTTCCATTTTTCCTTGCCATTTGCACTTTTTATTGCTACATTGATATCTTAAAGGAGTTTCACCTATTTTTGTATACTTTCTTTTTGCTGCCATTTTTTTTTCAATATTTAAAATCTGTCCAGTGAACTAGTTGTCTTTTTAATCGTTGCTTTCCAAAAACTTTAATAGGGAAAAAGAAGTCTATAAAGCCCAATTCATTATCAAAACCATCTCTCCTTATAA
>LJIE01000013.1 GCA_001281695.1 bacterium 336/3
GAAGTTGTCTAAGGTTATAATACTATAAACAAAGATGCTCAAAAAAGTATACTATTGTAGTGCAAACAAACAAAATTACTTTATGAGCATCTTGAGCAAAGATAGAATAAAAAAGCTAATATTACCTCATTTAAGTGTTGGAAGACGAGGACTAAGTATTTCAGAGAAAAAAAGGGTTGGTATTCTTTCAGCAATTTTATATAGACTAAAAACAGGTTGTCAGTGGAGAGAACTTCCTACAGAACGTTTTTTTGAAGAAAAATATAGTTATCAAAGTGTATTTTATCATTTCAAACGCTGGTGTGAGGATGGTTCATGGGAAAAATTGTGGGTTTATTTGTTGAAGCACTATAAAAAGTATTTGGATATGTCTAGTATTCAGATAGATGGTTCAAAAACAAGAGCCAACAGAGGTGGACAAGCAGTGGGATTTAATCATAAACATTCCAAAGCAAGTACTAATTTAGTATATTTATGTGATAATCAGGGGATATTAATAGCTATTTCAGAACCTGTTAGTGGAAATCATCATGACATGTTTCATTTCTCACAACATTTTAAACAACTGATAGTTTGGCTTGAAAAAGCTGATATTTCCATAGAAGGTTTGTTCTTGAATGCTGATGCTGGATTTGATAATGATATTTGTAGAAAAACTTGTGAAAAGTATCAAATAGAAACTAATATTGATTTTAATAAAAGAAATACACAAAATAATCAACTTTGTCATCATTTTGATGAAGTGCTATATCAAAGAAGATTTGTTATTGAAAGAACTTTTGCTTGGATGGATGCTTTCAAAGCTCTTTTGATTAGATATGAATACCTTGCTAAACATTGGTTCTGTTTTAATATTTTAGCTATGATTGTTATTTTTTCTAGATTCATTAAATGTTAAACAAGTTC